>JADFKI010000033.1 GCA_022565015.1 Chloroflexota bacterium | reverse complement strand
TACCCGACCTCCCCAAGGGCTTCCTTGTTGGGCTCACCCAGGAGTGGATTTCGCCTACCGGCCGTCTTCTCGGTGTTCCCGAACCTCAGGCCGTTGCTGGAATACTTCATCTTCCCCAGGACCGGCTGAGCGTAAAGGGAGACCATGTCCTCAGCCGTTGGATGCTCGTCGTCAAAATAACCCACGTTATAGTCGTTTACCGACTCGGACGCGGGAACCCCCGCAGACCTTAAAACAGGTAGCCACTCCGCTGCGGTGCGCTCGGCGAATCTTTCCGAAAGTTCTTGGGCGAGAGCACCATCATTCTCGGCACGCAGCTCGGCGGAGGCGAAGCGGTCGTCGCTTAACACGCCTACGTCGTCGACGGCTTTGCACAGGGCCTCCCAGGTCGATTGATCCTCTGCAACGACGTAAAGCCAGCCCTCTTTCGTCTCGTACAGGCGACTGAGGGCGTGAAGACCGTGCTGGCCCTTATCGGCGAGGCGTCGCGGCCTCTTCCCCTCGTACCGGAGAAAGCCGTCCTCGCTAAGCATGGCTCCCGCATTGAGCAGGTTGCAGTCCACCATCTGCGACTCGCCCGTGCGCTCCCGGACGTACAGCGCAAGAATCGCACCAAGCGCCGTCAGGGCGCCGGATGTGAAGTCCGTTGGGACAAGCTGCGCGAGAAATACCGGCGGGTTGTCTTTGCCGCCCTGCGCCCGCTGCAACCCCATCCACGCCTGTGCAAGCGGTTCGACGCCGGGCCTGTGCGAGTAGGGCCCCGTCCATCCAAAGGCCGTCGTATGGGCGTGAATCATGCCGGGGTTCAGCTTGTCCATGACCTCGCTGCTCAGGCCCATGCGGTCGGTCGCGCCAGGGCGCATATTGGCGAGCATGATGTCGGAGCTTGCCGCCAAACGTTGGGCGACCTCCATGCTCTCGGGGGTCTTTGTATTCACGGATACCGAGCGTTTGTTGGCGTTGAGGTAGAGGAAGCAGGTCATACCGGCGGGCCGCGAAATATCGCCGTCCAGCGATTCCAACTTGACGACGTAGGCGCCCAGGTCGGCCAGGCACTTGCCCGCCGCCGGGCCCGCGATGACGTTGGTCATCTCCAGAACGCGAATTCCGTCCAACGGGAGGGTCGTGGACTCGCTCCCAGACTCGTCAGTTTTCTCGGGCGTTGCTTTCTGGAGCTCCGCCAACACGGCATCTGTGTCCTCGCGGCGCAGATGCCGAGGCCCCCTTATCTCGCCCGGCGTCTCGGACATCTTGATCGGTACGCCCATCTGCACGACCCGCCCCTCTCTGGGGTCCTGCACCTCGACGACCATATCGTTGGCGATGACCTGCGGGTTGTCTATCGACTCCTCGTTGGTGCCGGCGCGGGCGTAGGGCACGTCCGCGGCCTCGAAGATCACTTCCCATTCCGTGACCGGCTTCGTCTTGATCACGCCGGCGACGATATCGAAGAGCTCGCGTCTCGCCTCCTCATCGACCGGACGGCGTCCGTCCCCGTACCTGGGGTCGGTCATGACTTCCGCAATGCCCATTACGGCGGCGGCAAGATCGACGAAACCGCCATGTATGCAGCCGATCTGAATCCACTCGCCGTCGGCGCACTCAAAGTTGCTGTAGAATGGGCCGCCACCGGCGGGCGTTAGCTGGTACGACCTTGGGGTCAGGTGCTCCCCGGCGACCTTTGGCGCGTAGAGCAGCGCTCCGGCATAGAGCGACGTCTCTACGCTTCTGCCTCGTCCCGTCCTCTCTCGATCGTACAGCGCAGCCACTATTCCCTGGACTGCCAGCACCGCTGCGCCCGTGCTTGGGATCGGGTGTATTACGTGGACCGGACCTTCCCGAAAGCCCGGCTGGCTGGAAAGTATGCCGGTGCGCGCCATCACGAGGTCGTCGTTTGGAGGCTCGTCTCTTAGGGGGCCATGCTTTCCATAGGCCGTGATGGAGCAGTGTATGAGCCGGGGGTTGATGCCGCGAAGAGATCTGTAATCGACTGCGTCCCGATATCCATCCGATGGCGAAAAGCTCTCAAGGAGCACGTCGGCCACGCCTACTAGCTTATGGAACGTCTCCCGTTCCTTCACTATATCCAACGAAACGCTCTCTTTGCCGCGGTCCCAGATTATGTACCCGGGCCCGACACGAGAACGATCGCCGTCGGGCAACTCCAGACGAATCACCCTGGCTCCGTTGTCGCAAAGCAGCATTCCGGCGAGGGCGCCCGCCTTACCCTGGGTCAGATCGACGACGGTTATGCCGTCCAGAGCGGTGGTCATATCTGCGTCATGATTTTCCGGGCGATTTCGAATTCTTTTCATGCCCTCCTGCCGCTATTACAGGCAATACGACGTGCGGGAGTCGAGCGCTGTCGTGAAATGTGGCGATTGTTAGATATTCCAGTAGCCGCTGGATTGTAGCACGGGCGGGGCGCTGCGCGTGCTTGGCGGCTATAATAATATAAAATAAGTGGCTTTATCATTAACGTAGGGGAAATTACAAATGGCGAATCCAGAACATTTCCGAGTGGCATTGGAAGAGCTTAGAGATCGATTGAATCGAGCCGTTAATAGCTTGGAAATCCTGCGTGTTCTGTTGCCAATCACCCCAGATTTAGATGAATTAGAGAAAAGAGTTAAAGAAACAACGGATACATACATCGGTTTTTTCGAACCGACAATTGACGCTCTCATCAGCCAGATATTGGTTCTGATCACTGTGATTACAGAGAAGAAAGGAAAGCGAAACGATAGCTTGAACAAGCTGTTAGAGGAAGTTGATAGTTGCCCGGATTTTGCTCCAGACCTCTCAACGTCTGCTATGAGTGGAAAATTAGATGGGATCAAAGAAGTGGTGGGGAGAATCCATCAGAAAAGACATAATAGCGTTGCACATCTGAACGTAATGGCAGAGGGGCGCACTATCTTCCTTGACGAGATTTACAAGGTACTGCAGATACTTCAAGAAATCCTTGACGATATCTACCTCGCCAACAATGGAAAGCATTGGAGCTTTTCAGCCTGGGATACTCGGGACACACGTCGCCTCATGGAATCTCTGTGGGAATACAAAATACTTGAGCCGATTGCGGACCGAATCTTCTATTCGGCGACTCAAGATGAAGGTGACCCAAGCCGCTATTATATCCCCTCTGAGTTATTTGAGAAATTAGAGGCAGCGTTCGATTCATTCAAACCATTGCGTTCGGGATAGCTTCCAGAAACCCTGCTCGATCAGAGGTCGAAGGCGTTCCCGAAGCGCTCGCTGTGAGCGATCTCGGACAGTGCCTTGCGACTCCTCACGCCCCCGGCGCCGGTAACGTTGTCCGGGCGATAGCCGAAGGGGAGCAGAGTGATTAGCACCAGGTTGTCCGGGATGCCGAGAAGCTCCTTGACCTGCCGGTTCTGCTCGGCAACGCGCAGGCCCACGAAGCACGTGCCGAGGCCCTCCTCCCAGGCCACGAGCTCCATCTGCTGGAGCGTGCGTCCGGCGTCCAGGTCCGGGCGGTCCGCGTTGTCCATCACGATGGCTATGGCCATTGGTGCGTCGGCCACGAACTTGCCGCTGGAGGCAATCTGTCCCAGCCTCTGAAGAGTCTCGCGGTTGCGAATCACGATGAAGTGCCACGGCTGCAAATTTTGGGAGCTTGGCGCCAGGCGTCCCGCCTCCAGGAGCTTGTGGACGACCTCGTCGGGCACGGGGTCGGGCTTGAATTGTCGTACCGTTAGTCGCGTTCGTACAGCTTCATGAACATCCATGTTCGGACCTCCTTTGCAGGCGTTAGTATCTCGCCTGGCAGACTCTATGGCAAGTGACGAGCCCTGGCGCCCTGCAGCACGAGCGTTGACGCCCGAAGCGACGTGTAGTTGACGCGCCGAAATTTTGCTTGCTAAACTCTCGGACATAACCGGATTACGGTGCATGGCAGTGCCAATCGGTCGAGGAAATAGACATGGAGTACACGATACGGGCGCTCAAGATGGGACAGGCCGACGTGCCGGGCCCGGAAGTCTACTGGATGGAGGCGTGGAATACCTGGGAGACGCTGTTCTTCATGGCGTTTCTCGTGCAGGGCGGCGGCAAGAATATTCTGATCAATACGGGACCTCCGCAGGACCTGACGGACATGAACTCCAGGTGGCTGGCCGCCTTCGGCGACGAGCGGGCGATGATGCAGCGAAGGGAAGAGGAGCGGCCGCAAAACGCCCTCAAAGCGCAAGGCCTCTCGCCCGATGACATCGACTACGTCATCGTGACGCCCCTACAGGCGTACGCCACCGCCAACATAGACCTGTTCCGAAACGCGCAGGTCTGCATCTCACGCAGGGGCTGGATCGAGGACTTTCAGGCGCCGACGTACCGTCAGCACGTACCCAGGGAGCTGCGCATTCCCGCCAGGGTGAACGACTACCTGCAAAACGAGGGCTGGGAGAAGCTGCGCCTGCTGGCGGATGAGGACGAGGTCGTCCCCGGCATAACAACCTTCTGGGCGGGCGTACACCACCGCTCGTCCCTTGCCGTAAAGGTCTGCACAAGCCGAGGCGTCGTCATCATTACAGACAGCTTCTTCAAGTATCGAAACATTGAGGAACACGTGTATCTAGGGGTGCAGGAGAGCTTGCTGGAGGCCGCCTCGACCTGGGAGCGCCTGCGAAAAGAGGGCGACATTCTTGTGCCGATCTATGACCCTCTGGTGTTCGAGAGGTTCCCCGGTGGGGTGATCGCGTAGGGGCGTTCATTCGACCAGGCGACACCAAAATTCCTTCGGGAGGCTCACCCCCATCCAAACCTTCCCCCATCGAGGGGAAAGGGATTTTTGGCTCCTTCTTTCTTGAGGCCTTGTCGTGAGGTTGGCGCACAGACAACCCCTATGCGGTGCCGCCGCCGTCCATCACCAGCGGCGTGCCCGTGACGAACGATGCCTCGTCCGATGCGAGGAACAGCGCGCCGCAGGCGATCTCGCGAGGGTCGGCGTTGCGCTTCATGAAGTTTGAGTTCGCCGCCTCTGCGAGGAATGTCTCCCGGTCTTCGCCGACGAACTTGCGGTGCAGCTCCGTCGCCTGTGTGAGGACGGAGCCGGGACAGACGCAGTTCACGCGAATATTGTAGGGCGCGAGGTCCAGGGCAAGGCAGCGCGTAAGCTGCATAACGGCGCCCTTGGAGGCGTTGTAGGGAATGAACGCCGGCTGAGCGATATATCCGCTAACCGACGCGATGTTGACGATGGCGCCGCCTCCGGCCTCTTTCATCACCGGCAGGACATGCTTGACGCAGTAGGCCTGCCCGATGACGTTGACTCCGAAGACCCGCTGCCAGTCGGCGTCCGTAATGTTCTGTACCTCTCCGAAGACGAAGGCCGCGGCGTCGTTGACAAGGACATCGACGGTACCGTAGGCCGCCTTCGTCGCCTCCACCATGGCCTGCACGTCGCTCTCGACAGACACGTCGGTGCGAACGAACAGGGACTCGCCACGCGACTCCCTTATCATTCTCGTGGTCTCCTCTCCGCCGTCGACTTCGATATCGGCCACCACGATCTTCGCTCCCTCCTGAGCGAAGAGCTCGCAGATAGCCCGACCGATGCCGGCCGCCCCGCCGGTAACGATAGCGACCTTGTTTTCAAGTCTCATGGCCTTCTCCTTGGTGGATTGAACTACCCCCTCTTAGAGCCTATCCGAAAACTGCCACGAATGGTTCGACAAGCTCACCACGAACGGGCAATCTTCCGTTCGTCCTGTCCGACTCTTCAAACAGAATATCTTCGGACTCCGCCGCTGCGGAGAGCATCGTCGAAGGACCGTAAGACGTCCAAATGAGGTTTTCGGATAGGCTCTTAGTCTCACCCTTGCCAAGGGGGAGAGATTCATCGTCCGCCAATGGCAATGTCGGATTGGCGCGGGACCAATGTCTTTGCCGATTAAGAAGGGCTTCATAGTAGGCAAAAAAGCTATTCCAGGTGGAAGACCTCTTCCAACTCGACCATTGCCTGGTCGGGTCGGGCTCCGGGAGGTATCTCGAAAAACGGTGACATCAGCTCCTGCCATCGCTGGTTGACCTCCTCTTTCGACATTCCCTCCAGCGACGCGGCGAAGCTTTCTTCCGCCTCGAAGTAGCCGAAAAGCAGACCGCCCTCTCCCATGAACAGCGAGTAATTACGCCAGCCGCTCCTGCGAAGCGCATCGAGCATGTCGGGCCACACAGCCTTATGATGCGCCTTGTACTCCTCGAGCATGTCCTGCCTGACCTTCAGCAGAAATCCGACTCTCTTGATTTCCAGAACTCCTTTGCTACTCTGAGACCCTTCTTAATTGGGCGAACTTCGGTCGCGATCTGCTCGCTTCACAGCCCTACCTGCCAGTACCGTCTGCCCTCGTAGCGCACGACGCGGCCAAGACCGGGCGCGGGAAAGTGGCAGGAGATGATCGGCATGCCCTCTGATTCCCATTCGTCCAATAGACGGCGACGCGTCCTGATGGCGACGTCGGCGTCGTTGTCGAAGAGCGGCGTCCATTCGGCCTCGGTGACCTGCGCCGGGTGAATGAGAACGTCGCCCTGGATTACTGCGCGCTCGCCCGACGATGCCAGCAGTACGCTCATGTGTCCGGGCGTGTGGCCCGGCGTAAGGAACGCCTTGACGTCGGGCGTCAAGTCGGCCTCGTCACCCAGAGTGTCGAACAGACCTGCCTTGACCAGAGGCTCTACGTAGCGCTCCATGTATGGATAGCGGGCGTTCGCCTGGACCTCGGGCTTTCGGAAATGGGCGAGGTCCGCCTCGTGGGCCACGTACCGGGCGTTGGGAAACGTCGGCACCCACTGGCCGTCCACCTCTCTGGTATTCCAGCCAACGTGGTCGACGTGCAGATGGGACATGAAGACCGTATCCACCTCTGCGGGATCGATCTTATTGGAAACGAGGTCCGCCATGAGCTCTCCCCTCACGCCTCCGAGATTCTCAAACGGGCCGTCGCCATAGCCGGTATCGATTAGAATCGTCTTGCCGGCGGACCTCACGAGGTAGCAACCTATCTCGATGCGCATGTGCGAGGCGCCCTCGAAAGTGTCGGGGAAAGATTCCCTGTACCTGTCCCAGTCGGCCGGCGGCACCCTGGGCCAAAGCTCATCCAGAGGCGTCGGATAGACAAGGTTCATGTCCGTGAGGGCGACAATCTGGATCTCGCCAACCTGCATATTGAAGTCGGTCAAGTCTCTCCTCCGCATATCACAGTTCAGCAGACGAATCGCAAGTGCCAGGATTGTATTGGAAGGCACTAGGTCTGTCTACAGGATGGACCCTGTAAAAAAGCTGGACAAATCTTAGAAAGTGGCCAAGTTGTGGACTTTCGCCGCCAATAATCGTCGAGCAGTTTTCGATATTATCCAGGCGTAGTGTATGGAATCCAGGGAAGTGATTGGAAAGGAGAGACACGTGCCAAGAATCGAAGAGATCATCGCCGACGACCCACGACTACCTCCGCTGGAGAGACAGGTGCTGAACGTTCTGGAGAAGAACCCTGACTATCTCTTTCGTATGGATAAGAAGGCGGACCTCCAGGAGCTGGGCGCCTGGATGAAGGCCCCTGAAACGCCCTACCCCCCCATGTCGCTGGTCGACTCAGCGCCTCGCCCGATATCGCTCATCGAGCACGCACTCAATGCCCTCCACCATAAAGAAGAGATCGGATACATCATCATCAACGACCATCGATGCTACGGAAGCCACGAGGCGGTTGGCCGGGCGAAGGCGTTGGTGAAGACCCCGGAGCCCGCGGTCGGCGCACAGGTCGCCAACGGCGCTCAGCCTGCGGAAGCGGCCCTCTAGGCAGGGGAAGCATCAACTTCGGCAATACGACGGCGCTGAGACCGCCTTGAATACAGCCAGGAGTCTCAGCGCCCTTGCGTCCTGATAGGACCTCTGTGTAACTCGTGCGACTAGCCCGGGCAAACGATAATCGGCCACCAGGTTGTCGTTAATGCCTGAGATTTCTAATTTGCGGCCGCAGCACCTTCCCTTACCTTACTCAAGAACTCCGTTACGTGGGGCAGCACCAGGTTGCTGCTGCGGGAGGTCTGCCCGTGATCGAGACCCGGAAACGAGACGAAGGTAGCGTTGGGCATGTGCTTCACGCACTCCTTGACGCCATCGTACAGAAAATCGGCCTCACCGACGTACAACAGGCAGGGCATGGTCATGTTCGGCAGCACATCTTCGATGCCCTGAAAGTCTCTGAGCTCGATGGAAGAGGCGATCAGCGCCTGGGCGTCGTTTTTCAGCATCCGTGCCCTTCCGTCAGGGTCCATCGGTCCCGACTGCTCTTCGATCTGGGCAACGTAGGACTCCATGCCGCCCTCTAGGGCTTCGATTCGTTTGTTGACGGAGCCGTCGGTGCCGGACCGGCCGTAAGGATGCATGCCGCCGATGATGATAGCGTCGAAGCGCTCCGGAGCATACTTGGCCACTCCAAAGCCTGCCCGGCCACCCAACGAATAGCCCATGTACACGGCCCTCTCGAGATCTAAGTCGTCCATGATAGCGGTGACGTCGGCGACCTTGAGCTCCATCGTGTAGTCTGCCGGACTGTGAGGCTTTCCACTTTCGCCGTGCCCCCTGGTATCGGCAAGAATCAACGTGTGGTCTCTCTTGAGAGTCTCAACGTAGCCGCCGTCGTACCAGCTTATTAGACTGCCGCTGAATCCGTGTTGCAAGACTAACGGCGGCCCCTCGCCCTCAACATGATAGTGGATTTTCACTCCGTTATTGCTGGCGTACGGCATTTATACCTCCCTCAGGACTGTGGATTCGCATTCTCAGCGCCCGGCTAGTGACGACTGCTAGACCCATTCGCCCGACGGCGCCCATGTTTCGAGTTGGCGTCAGTGTAGAAGGAGGGCGAGAAACCTGTCAAGGAGGACCCCAGCGCCCGATGATTCCATAGCGACGTGGCCGCGTGGTAAGCTGTTTCCTACTCTGGAGGCAGGTCCTTTTCCCAAATGACTTCGCAGCCCGACAATTGCCTACCCGTAGCTAGCTGGTTCCTATATACCGAAGCAGACGAACCCCTGGGACGCATTTATCGTAGCGGTGACGAGATGTTGCCGAGTCTGGGAGACCGCCTGGAGGGTGCGGATCGCTGGGGTACGGCCGAGGTAATCGCATTTGAGGAGCTCAGGCCAACATGCGCCATGAGGCGGTTCAAGGTAGTGGTAAGAATTCTGTCGTGAAGGTCTCTGTGGGGGGCCGGTGAGCGAGTCTCCGGCTCGAACCAACGAACCCTTCGTAAACGAGCAATGGCCACGCGACAGATTATCTTCGATCGAGCCAGATGGCGTCGCTTTCCCGCGTGCCTCTCCGGACTGCGAGTAACCGGCGGTGTTCACAAAAAGCTTACAGCCGTTTCTTTCCTTCTCCATCCCTTATTAGACGGGGACTAGACATCTGCTATATTCAGTCTAATTCTCGGCTCTACAGACTAGAAGACAAAGACCTTGTTTGCGCCTCTACGCAGGCATTGGCGAGAAATCACCGAACTCATAAATTCCTCATATAGAATAGCTGTTCCTCACAACTTCCTCATGGATTGTGAAATAAAGTACAAATGAATTAGATGGATAAGAAAAGAGGGTGCCCGGGCCCTTGAATCTGTTGGAGGTAGAGGAAAATGTTGACCAAAAAGCGAGTAATGGCGGAGGCACATGAAGCCCCTGAAACTGTCGTGGCAGCCAGGGCCATAGAGGAAGCGGAGGAGGTGGTCCGAAATCATGGAACGGCTACGGACTACCTCTTGGGGGCCGTCAGGCTGTCCATGGGGTGGATCTTCTTCTGGGCGTTCATAGACAAGATGTTCGGACTAGGTTATGCCACAGCGGCCGACAAGGCATGGATCGCCGGTGGCTCCCCGACGTCGGGATTCCTGAACTTCGGCGTGAAAGGTCCGTTCGCCGAGCTCTACAAGGGCATGGCCGGCATGATGGTCGTGGACTGGATGTTCATGCTGGGCCTGCTGGCGATCGGCGTTACGCTGCTCCTGGGAGTGGGCGTGAGGCTTGGCGCATACATAGGGGTGCTGATACTGCTCCTCATGTATACAGCCGGTTTCATCCTGCCCGAGCACAACCCCATCATCGACGAACATATCGTCTACGCCATCATCATGCTGACTCTAGCGGCGGCCGGCGCGGGCAGGTACCTCGGGCTTGGCAAGGTCTGGGCGAAGACAGATCTGGTGAAGAGATTCCCAATCCTGGAATAGCTCAAGGTACAGGCAAACACCCCGGCGGAAAAAGGAAGAGGGCCCATTCGTGGGCCTTTTTCCTCGCAACCTTAATCATCGAAGCGAGTCCCGCCTTTACCGCCAACCCTCCGGTACGATAGCCTCGGCGTATCCGAATTTCCTCGCAATCCACTCCTCTACGAACAGTCCGTCCCTGTAGCTCGAGTTTTCCGAATCGTGTACTTCGGCTTCTCCGGAGATGCCGCTTCGGACGGATTCCAGCGCAGGGCCGTCAAGCAGACTCCCCGGTGCGCCCGCCATGATCAGCGTGCTTGCACCTACCTGAGGGGCGAACCAGCGCAGGTCCATGTGAGCAAGGGTCTCACGCACCGCCGCCTCCCTATCCGGGAAAGCTCTCAGGTAGTCGTTGATCTCCTCCAGGGGATATGCGTCCGTCTTGGATGCTAACTCACACGTATCGAGAAACAGGGCAGGAGTCGATATTACGTGCGTGACTCCTTGTGTCAGCGCCGCCGTTATCAACGCCATGTCATTGCCGACCGCCATGATCCGGTCCCTATCGACTTCGGTGCGGGACAGCAGATATTCCAGGCCCCGGACACAGTCGGCTGCGATGCCACGAAATATGTATGATCCCGAATCATCGATCTTCTCCGTCAGCTGACCTGGAAACTTCGCAGAGTAGGGCTCGTCGACGTTTCGTTGTCCCCTGGCTCCGCACGAGAATGTGATGTACCTGCCGCGTTGGAGGTTAGGCGAGCCTTGAGGGATGGGCTCCACGACGCTCTGGTACTTGGAGGTGTAGTAGATGGCGGGAAACGGGCCCTCGCCGGGTGGAATGCTCAGGTAGGCGAAGAGCCGGTACGGGCCGATGCTGGTAAGGCGCACGCCGTACATCGTGGCGTAGTCCGTACAACGGATTGGAATCAGCTCCACCTCGGGGTTGGCCGGAGTCCTGGACAGCTCGTCCAGCGTCTCCTTCCAGTACTGATCGAATTCGACGGGTCTGCTGTTCGACATCGTTTGTCCTCCCGCAGTGCAAGCTGCCGCTAATCGTTCAGACGCTCGCTCGACAATATGACGCCTAGGGATTCAGATGAGTCCTGAAGAACTCGACGACGATGGCCTCGTGCTTGTAGCGTCCCGCCTCATGGCCATGCCCGTCGTACGGATAGAGCGTCTTGTCCCGACTGCCGATGGTCCTGAAGAGCGAATATCCTGTCTCCGGCGGGCACACGTTGTCCTGCAGGCCGATGTTTACGATTATGGGGCACGTCACCTTATCCGCGAAGCTGATGCCGTCGAAGTAGGCCAGCGTATTCTCGACATCCTCGCGGCTGTCCGGATGCAGGCGCAGGTAGTCGTTGATCTCGTGATAAGGGTACGTGTGGCTGAGCTCGATGGCGTCCATGTAGCCGCACAGGTAGGGCGCGCCGGCCGATGCCGCCTTGACCTCCTGTCGCATCGCGGCCGTCGTGATCGTCAGACCGCCACCCTGGCTGCTTCCCGCGACGCCTATGCGGTCCGGGTCCACCTCGAAGCGGCCCAGCAGGAAGTCGATGCCGCGCCACGCGTCCACGTAGAACCCGCGGTAAGAGTAGGTGTTGCGGTCCGTGATGTTGTGCGTCAGCAGATTGGGATACCCGGGGTTGAACTGACTGTTGCTCCTTAGCTTACCCCTGGGAGCGGCGGTCAACGTGGCGTAGCCTCTCCTCGCCCACTCCTTAGGGACGGCCGGGTCGCTCTGGTAGCCGGGCAGGAAGAGCATACCCGGCAGCCTGCCAGACCTGTTCTTCGGCAGGCAGTACCAGCCGGCAACGCGAACGTGGTCCAGGCTGTCGTAGAAGACCTGGTAGGTCTCGATCTCGTCCGAGCTCCTCAGGGGGTCTCGCAGGACCTCGACGTTGAGCGGAATCTTGGCTGCCTGAGCAAGCACGTCGCCCCAGAAGTCATCGAAATCACCCGGCCTCTTCACTTTGCAAACGTAGTCCTCAGAGACGACCCTGGGCATATCAACCCCCTATTGAGCTTAGCTGCGCCCCTGGTCCGACCACAGACCGGGCCCGAAGGACTTTAGAAGAAATGGGAAAGGAAAATCGAGGGAATGGTACCACAACGGGCGTCAGGTCAAACCTGAATGTTGCGAGCATGCAAGCCGGAGAGGGAGCACCAGGGTGTCCTGGGCCGAAAATTGGAGCCGTATCGAACGGCTTTGGCCGCGGGTCGACGGAAAGCCGACTACTTCTTCAGGATGCCGTGAATCTGGTCGATGAGTCTCTGAACATCCCCGCAGTCTGGGACTGACGAGCCGGACTCGACGTACGCCTCCAGGTCGTCAAGGGCCTCATTGTAGTTGCCCAGACGATAGTTGACTACACCCCGGTCGCGCCGCTCGGGAGAAAGGTGGGGTTGCGTCATCAGCAGGCCGTCTATCATCGTGAGCACTCTGTCGTAATCGCGCCGCCGGAGGTATATCGCCTTGAGGTTCCGAATGATGCGTGCGACAAACTCACGGTTGCTTATGGGTGTCAGGTAGCCGGCGTCCCATGGGACCGAGGCGCGGGTTGCCTCTTTAAGGCGCTGGGCGCACTCGTCTTCCGTCAGGAGGATGCCTCTATTAAAGGGGTCTATGAGCAGGTCCGGCACGTCTCGATGGCGCACCAAGAAATGTCCGGGCATGCCGACCCCTGCAAGCGGCATTCCAGCTCTTTGGCCTACCTCTATGTAGACGAGCGCAAGGGTGATGGGAATACCGAGCTTGCGGTCCAGGACATCGTTCAGGTAGCTGTTGCGGGGGTCGTAGTAGTCGTCGTGGTTGCCGCGAAACTGGATTTCGTCGAAGAGGTACTCGCTCAGGGTGTTGACGTGAAATAGCGGGTCATCTTCATCGGCGAACCGATATGCGACCCCCTCGGCCAGGGCCCCTATCCGACAGAGCTCGCGCTCCACACGCAGGTCTGGATACTCGGTCGAGGCGATGAGCAGCGCGGCGCGCGCAAGGTCGATATCTTCGTCCTCTGAACGTAAGATGTCGCCAAACTCGGTCCACGCGTCTGACCTGTTCATTTGCGTAAGGCCCTGCCAGTGTGCATGACGGACAAAGGTGTCCCGTCGATTTCAGGCATATTATATAACGAAAAGCCCCGGACTGAGCCAGCCCAGGGCTTTTCAATTCGCGCGGAATCGAGGTGGCTTAGTTGTCCGCCGCCACCGCCACGGAGAGCTTGTCCCTTATGATCGCCCTCATCTGCTTGACGCGAGGGAGATTCGGGAACTGGCCGTCTTCTTCCTTCTTGTCGTAGATCTTTTCGCCGTCGACAAATACCTGCAGAATGCCGGCGATACCGGGAGTAATCTTGATCGCGACTTCCTTACCGCCCTCTGCAAAGAACTCGGTGGCCATCCAGGCCGCCGTACCGAGATGCGCTCAAGGCACGCAGTATACGATCTCTACTTCAAACTTGCCTTCTCCAGCCATTCTTACCTCCTTGGAGTCTAAGGCGCGGCGGCCGAACCTGATACGTAATCAAGTTGGCTCTTATGCTACGCCTGAGCTAGTCTTCCGAATTTATCACACGCCATAAACCGTGTCAATCGGCGCTATAAATAATATTGTTATGAAATGGAGCCACGGTCGTCACAACGAGAACAATTGACGCGAATATTAAATGTGTGGTACAAATGTTCTAAAAGGGTTGGATTACCATTAATTGCATGTTGCATCTAAGTTTATGTGCTATATTCGTTGCGTATTTACCATAACAGAGGAAGATACGCTTTGGTTTCATGGAATTGGCCAACCGAGTTTCCCGAAGATTGTCCCCCAACACAAGCTCTCGCCGCTAACGGATCGTATTATCGAATAGTCAAGTCTGACACACGGGGGCGAGATGATTTTGTTCCCCTATATGTCCAAAGTAAGCGGCGAGCCGAACTGGAGGTCCGTAAAGGCAGGAGGACACTTTGTGAAACATTCGGACTGTCAGTTTTTTCAGATCGAAATGATGCGGTGCAATGCGCTAGTCAATACCCGAATATTGGTAATATGATAGCTAATGTGAATCCCACCTCGTCATGCGGCAAAATCCTTCATACTGGGGGTAGATTTGCTTCACATTATACTTGGTGGATTGTAGAAGGATTTGATCCCACGACAGTAGTCTCAGAAGTTCATAGCCTCTAATCGCCAGATAATAATTTAAGATGCTCCCCTACATTCAAGGAACAAGATTACCGGCTCCTATGTGGAGTTCGTTCTCATTTGAAAGAGTTCTTCAGTACTACGATGGTCCACGCCTGTTACTTCAGAAGAATCAAGCGGGACAACTGTATCTCGCCTGGTGGAGCGATGCCGACGAGACGACTGAAAGATGGATTTATCTGCCTATTAGTGAAACTCGGCTATATTCTGTTCTTTCAGGAGTAATTTCTTCACATGAAGCGTTACGTGACCCAGAAGATGGCTTTCTGCTTGTCGTTGACCGAAATGTGGACGACCAAGGAATAGAGACGGTTTTGACGGATCTAGACGCACTCCCTGAAAATGCATTCCCCCTTCCACATGCCAAATTGAGTATTCCCATACCTGAAGGTGTAAGTGGAATTCCAAGCAGGGGTCGAGCGCATCTTTTGGATGTCAAACTTGAAGGAAACCCGTCAGACGAAACGGGCCGCGTTGGGGCGAGAATAGTAGGCCAATTTATCGGCAATCTACAAAGACTCCTTGATGCCCTAGGCCAGGTCATCGAAGGTCACCCAACTCAGAGAGGTGTCATCCCAGACTCAGTAAAATCTATGACAAGGTTGGATATTATTGGGGGATATGTTGGGTCATTTGGTGTGCGTTTTGAAACGCATGCAGAGGACGACATGCTAGGAGAATCACTAGTTCGAAATAGCCTAGCTAGACTTTTTGATCTGTTTGAGGCGGGAGATGAAGAACATAGACTTACACATCAGCTTACCCTCCTGAAGGGCAGAGTTGCAAACAACTATAGCGACCTGCTTGCTACTATAGAATCCTCAATACCTTCCGCGACAATCAACTGGAGTCAACCAGGAAGGCTTTTACCTCGCGAAGCGCTAATCTCCCAAGAATCGGCCCGCAATATTTTGGCACAGATAGACGCAGCAACGGATATTATTAAAGAAACCCTTGAAATTGAAGGAATTTTGCTCGGTGGCAACGTCAGGACGTTAAGGTTTGAAGTTAAAGAAAATGCCACCAACGAGCGATTTGAGGGCGCAGTCGAGCCAAATGCCATAGATCAATTAGAGCGTCTAACGCTCGGAAGTCAATGTCAGGTAAATCTACTACCGCATTTGCAGGTTAATGCAGCTACTGGAGAAGAAAGAACTACATACACGCTGCTAGAAATTGTATCACTTACGGTTCCAGGCGAAGAATCACAATAAAGATGCCATGCATTTTTCGCGAGCAGGAGTTGATTTCTTCTTCAGGGTCCTAGGCCACCGATCTGTTCATCACCCACTTAAGACTTGTGTAGAAGGCTTGTCCTTGAACAGACGACGCTGTAAATAATATGCAAGTCCCCCAACAACCCCTCTACGCGTCGAAGTCCATGCCCATGTCCATCATCTTCGGGCCCTCCTCGACTGAGGCCTCCATCGCCTGCCGCAGCTCCGCCCAGTCCTCCTCTGAGGCAGCGCCTCCGCCGTTCTTGCCGTTGCGCAGCTTCTCCTTGAACTCCTCGATCAGGCGGTCCTCCACCCTGCCCAAGGGCATGTCGAAGAAATCGCGGTCGAAGTGCGGCAGCTTTCCCGGCGGGAAGTAGCCCTTGTCGCCGAGCGTGTAGCCCTCCAGGTTGTCGGAGCCCTTGCCCAGGATCTCGCCCGTCTCGATGTAGTGCTCCATGACCGGCTTCATGCCGTACTTCTGGATGGGGCAGACCTTCATGCACACGCCGCAGCCGTCGTAACGTGTCATTACCGGCCTGCAGCGTTTGAAGATAAGCTTGTGCTTTTCGACCCCTCTGTACCACACCCGCTGGCCCTCCAGCGCTCGGCCGGGGCAGCGCATGAAGCATATCTGGCACGACTCGCAATACTTGTAGATGCCGTAGTCCACGGGCTTGTCGTGGGTTACCTTGGCGTTCGTCAGGATTATCTGCAGACGAGCGCGGGAGCCGAACTTCGGCGACAGCAGCTGGCCGTTTACGCCGAGCTGCCCCAGGCCCGCCTCGACGAACATCGGTATCATGGGGCCGAAGTGCCAAACCGGGCCAGAAACCTGCGCGCTGTAGCCCAGAGACAGAATGAACTCCACTAGCTGCTTCGAGAGCTCCACCTGTTTGAGGTACGCATCGCCCTGTGCTTTTTCGGCCTCGATAGAAGGAATCTCCTGCGTGGCGGCGAAGTCCTGCTCGAGGGCCAGGCATATGGCATTGGGCAGGTCGGGCCGCGCCTCGGCCCGACGGGACTGGTACAGGTATCGACGGTCGAACTTCGCGAAGCCGGCCTCGCCGTAACCCAGCTCGTAGGCCTTTTGCCTGATGGCCTCGGTTACGTCGTCTCCGGAGGGGGCCGTGTCGGGTGTCAGCTCGCCGCTGGACCTGATCCAGTCGACATCCGAAGATATGTCCTTTCGAAACTTTTCGTAGAGCGCCTCCGTCTCCGGCGAAAAGTCAATTCGGACCTCGCTGGCCCACTTGGTCGAAGCACTCTGCTCCACCGCGATGCTCTCCAGGGGGTACTCCCGGCTGTAGAATGACACCTCATCGTCGCGAATGGGAATGCCGTCCACTTTCAGAAGGTCCTTGGCAACGGGAAAGGTTATTGGGCCCTCGTCAGGGTTCCCGGACGGACGGGTTATCTGCTTGCCTACGATCCTTTTCGCCATAAACGACTCGCCTCTCAATCGACTTGGAACCTTATGTTAAATCCTTTACTGCGCCCAGGTCTACTTTTAACTCAGCCGGCTACGCCTCGAACCCCGAAAAGCCGTGGTTAATCAGCAGCGACGGTGGGCATTTCCTTCAGCCTGCCGATCGGCGAGGCCGCGAGCCATAACGCACCGATAATTACGCTGCCTGCACCCGCCGCCAGCGCCCATCGCAGGCCAATAGCCTCGGCCAGGGCGCCTCCGAGGAGCGATCCTATCAAGAAGGTCCCGATGCCGACAAACCGAATACTGGCGTTCACGCGCCCAAGAAGCCTGTCAGGGGTGATGGTCTGCCTGAGACTCATTTCATTGATTTCGTAAATGATCATCGCGCCATCACCCAGCTGGTGCGCTATCAGGAACAGCGCCGCGATGGCAAGAGGGCCGCGCGCAGCGGGTATGAGGAGCATTGACAGACCGTACAGGAGGAAGCCGACCGCCATTGTCCGGCCAACGCCGAAGCGTTTCGTAATTCGCCTGGCGAAGGTCGCGCCGAAGATAGCGCTGATCCCCCCGACAGCGGCTATCGTCCCCAGCACTCCAGGTTCGAAGCCCAGCTCATCGATTCCGTAGATTAGCCACAGCGCACCAACGATGCCGTCACCCATCCCCTCTGCTATCGCGCTGCCCGTGACCGCACGCAGCAGAGGGGTACCCCATACAAACCTGAGACCCTCGGATAAGTCATGAATGGTGGATTGTCGGTTACTCTCCGCATCGGGTGGGGGTTCCGTCTTCCGAATCTTCAGCAAGAAAAAGGCCGAGACTAGGAATGATAAGGCGTCGATCACCACCGCGGCCATGGCGCTAATGAGCTGAACAATCCATCCGCCGATGCTGAAAGCAGTGGCTTCAACGACGGACTCGCTGGCGGTGAGCTTACTGTTGGCCTCCACGAGGCTCTCGCGGCCCACGAGGGAGGGCAGATACGAGCGGTATGCGATGTCGAAGAACGTCCTCAGAGCGCCATTCAGGAAAGCGACGGCGTAAAGCTGCTCCATTCGGAGAACGCCGATAACAAAGGCGACCGGAATAGAGCCCAGCGAGACCGCCCGCCCAATGTCCGCCGCTATCAGCATGGGCCGCCGCGGCAGCCTGTCTACCCATACGCCCACGACGAGCCCCACGAGAAGGCCTGGCGCGGCGCCGACGGCCAACAACACGCCCATTTGAAACGGAGAGGCGCTCAGCGCAAGCACCGCCGTGAACTGTAGCGCGCCCATGAGCGTGCCGAAATTGGAGACGGTCTGTCCGGCCCATAGCTTTACGAAGTCCGTGTTGCGCCAGAGGCCGGTAAGTCGAAGGGGCAAAGGGCGACCTCATTGGTATAAGCAATGGGAACGAGTTTAGCAGA
>JADFKI010000257.1 GCA_022565015.1 Chloroflexota bacterium | reverse complement strand
CTGACCGTCTTTCAGAGGCGCCGACCAGAGCCTGGCGACGGCGTCAATCAGCAGGCCCGGCTCCGGGGCCTTCCCTGCCTGAATCCTTTTGCGTACGGTCTTGCCCCTGATCTTGTTCATCCAGACAACACCGCCCTCATTCCAGGAACCCATCAGCTTTGGAAGTACGAACCCGGACTGCTCGGCGAGGTCCCAGGCCGTTAGCAGCCTTGGCAGCTTATCCGGAGGCATCACTCGTACAAAGAGCGATATTCTGCCGCCGCCGGACTTCTTCCAGCGGGCGGTGTGGCGCAGCACGGCCCTCGTCATGGGCCTGTATCGCACCGCCTCCACACGAACGACACTCGGCGCCACGGGAACGTACCTGGTGACGAGGTCCTGTGCTTCGACGGCGGATGCTGCGCTACGCAGGCCGGGTAGAGCGGGGTCATCCGGGTAGTGGAAGAACCTCGTGGACCCATCGGCATCTAATTCCGCTGCGAACTGGTCTTCCTCGACCCACTCGTCTCGATTCCACTCCGCAATGTAACTGACCATGGCGCGCTTTCCGGGGGTGTAGCGGATCTGTCTGGGCCTGATGCGGTGTGGAGCTTCTTGAGGCTGACCCAGGTTTGCGCAGAAGGTCTCCCAGACCCATCTTTCGTCGAGAAGAGAGCCCAGGCAACTCCTCGTCCGTCGGAAGCTCGACATGCGGTTCCAACAATGGTACGGACGGTGCTAGAGCCATCTGGGCCTCTCCAATCTCTTAGGTCTGTACGCTGTTCAAGCCTTATTCAGAGCTATCGGATGAGTCGGGGGAATCGGTTGAATCGGCCGAATCCGGGTCGTCAACCGAGTCCACTTCATCCGCATCGTGCGAACCATGGCCCGAGTTCAATGATCCAGGGCCCGAGTTGTCAACGTCGGGGGATTCCTCTCCGTCGACCGAATCCAGGCTGTCGACCGAGTCCGCGTCAGTCGCATCGCGCGGACCGTGGCCTGAGTTCACTGACCCTTGGCCTGAGTTGTCAACGTCGGGCGAATCTTCGCTATCGACCGAAGAATCCGGACTGTCGAACGAAGAATCCGGGCTATCGGGTGAATCCGGGCTGTCGGGCGAATCCGGGCTTTCATCAACTGCGATACCGACCCCTGGTGGGAGGTCATGGCTGTCGGGCGAGTCAGGACTTTCAGGCGATTCCGGGCTCTCAGGAGAGTCAGGGGAATCGTCAAGGTCTAGATCGTCATCATCGTCGTCATCGTCATCTTCGGGAATGAAGGTAAAGCCCGGAGGCAATAGACCGTTCGTATCCTCGGGGGTTTGAGCAGCCGCAAGGCCACTCCCAAGAAGGAGCATGACGAAAACCAGGCTGACCACCGCCGGGGCCGTCCGTGCCAGTCTCTTAAGACGAGCCACAACTGGATTTTTCGAAGCACTCACTATTTCCACTCTCATATCACTTCCTCCACCACCTCAGCTATATTCGCTCTTAGCTGTAGAGCTTTATAGCGCCATTTTCCCACTGGAAGTGTTACCGGGGTATTACACATAGCCTTTTGCCGTTTCCCACTAATGGCTGACCCGTGTTTAACCGCTTCCGGGCCAGGCAAAGGCCTAATCACCTTAATGAATCGTCTCTCATTAAGGAGGTCCCGGCAAGGGTGTCGACATCAATGCGTCGGGGGACGCACGAGTCTCAGCTGATCGGTGGCACGGTGCAGACCGTCAGACGCCAACAATATCGATGTCGGATGACCTGTGGTGGTGCCGATTGGGATATTTAAGGTAAGAGCCGGGGCGCCGCGCATCAAGATTCAACCATCCATCAATTGGCTGTGTTGTCGGCGATGACGGAATCGCGTGGCTATCGGCGCCTTACGTCCAGGGTCCGAATCTCCGAGAAGGGACCGAGCCTTCCTCCGTCTATCGCGCGGACCCTCCAATAGTAAACATCGACGTCCAATCTCTGCTTCGACGTAACCTGGTAGCTGGTCTCGGTACCGATATTTATCAGCACGATGGTAGTGCCGAAATTTGTTCGGTCGTCAATCTGCAGCTCGTAGAACATCGATGAAGTCCCCTCCACCGAGGACCAGGCAAAGGTGGGCGTGGTGTCCCTTAGCCTTGCCCCGTCGGCGGGCTCCAGCAGTACCGGTGCCGGGATTGGCGCCAGCGTCGGAACGGGCGAGGGCGTCGCGGTCGCGGTGTCAGTCGGAACAGGACTTGGCGTCGAAGTAGGCCTGGGCGTCGGCTCCGGCGTGCGGGTTGACGTCGGGACGGTCGTCGGAGTTGGGCTGGGCGTAGGCGACGACGTGGCCGAGGCCGTGGGGACCGGCGTAGGTTCCGACGTGGATGTAGATGTCGGTTGGAGCCCTTGAATGAGGCCCTGTCCGGCATCCACACTCCCTTGCACGAGGAGGGCAAAGACGCTGAGGGACGAAACGCTCGCCACAAGGGTCTCGGAGTCCTTATCGAACTCGGCTGGAAGCGCCACCCAGCCCTGATCAGGCTCATAGTGTTGCAGGGCGACGGAGACGGGGCTTATCCTCGCGGCGTCAATCAGCGAAGGCGGAAGCGCGACCTCCAGAGTGATAGGCTTCAAGAACGAGTATCCCAGGAGAGAGTAGCCCTCGGGCGAGTAGGCCGACAGGTCAAACGCTATCTGGGTTCCCGAAAAGCCATCCGGTAGCTCTGGGATTTGAAAATCGGCCAGGCCGGTAAACGTCAGAGAAACGGCCTCATCCACCGATCCCGCCTCAATGGCAATGGTGACGCCGCCGTCCGGTGAGACGTATCTAAAAGAGGCCGAAGGCTCCACTATCAACCTCGCGGCCTCCCGAGGCAGGTCCGGCACTGGTGCTTCAGGGGTGGGAGTTGCTAAAGGCGTAGGCGATGCAAGCTGCGGCGGCGGAGCCGGAAAATCAGCCTGCGAAGGCGACTGCGGAAGTCCTCCCGGAATCAGGAATAGTGAGGCGAGGACCCCCACGACCACCAACGCGACCACAGCCACGCTTATGGTCGGCAGCCTGCCCGACAGCCGCTCGAACAGTCCATCGCTATTGCCGGGAGTTTCGGGCGCGCTCCTCGGATCCTCTGTAGCCATGCCTCCAGTCTATCCCTTGGGCCGCTCCCATTTGTAGCTTGGGATAGATATCAATTTCGCCAAAGGATTAAGAGCCTATCCGAAAACCTCATTTGGACGTCTTACGGTCCTTCGACAATGCTCAGGACGAACGGAAGATTGCCCGTTCGTGGTGAGCTTGTCGAACCATTCGTGGCAGTTTTCGGATAGTCTCTTATACCGGCTCTTGGGCAATCTCGAGCGATTGCGCGCCATGTAGCATAACGTCGATAATTGCGCTGGTAAGGGTTGCGAGATTGATGGGTTTCTGGACGAAAAGCGATCCGGGTTCCAGCAAGCCCTGGCTAACCAGGGACTCCTCCCCATAACCCGACACGTATATCGTCCTTATTCCCGGCCGCAGCTCCATGATCCGCTCTGCAAGGTTTTTCCCGCCCATGCCCGGCATTATGACATCGGTTACGAGCACATCGACCTTGCCCGCGGAATACTGCTCTACAACTTGAATCGCTTCCGGCCCCTCCGTAGCCTCAAGAATGTTATAGCCGCCTTGCCTGAGCGCCTCCGCCGTGGCACCCCTCACGTCGTTTTCGTCGTCCACCAGTAGCACGGTGGCTCCTCCCGGCGGCGGAGGATATAGGGGCTGAGCCACCGGGGCGGAGGTGGCAGCCGGAGTTGCGATTTCGGCACCGAGAGGCGAGGTTTCCTTCACGACCAGTCGTTGAAGCAGTTCAAAGGACCTTCCAGCAGCTGCACCCATGGCCTGCAAGCGTTTGTAGATTTCGCCTTCGGGCTCCACATCCATCATGGACATCTGAGCGTAAGTCATGATCGGCGTCAGCTGATTGAACACGTCGTGGACGATGTCGCCCACAATTTTAAGCACCAAATTGCCCATCTCCAACCGCCGAACCTCTTCCTCCAGGCGTTTACGCTCCTTTGTCTCGCCCTTCAGGTGTTCGTTTGCTGTCTTCAGCTCAGCGATGAGCTGCTCCGCAGCCTCTAGTTTTTCCACTGCCTGCCTTAGCGCAAGCTCGGTCTCTTCGTGCCTTTCTTGCTCCTCTTTCAGCGCTTCCTTCTGTTTCTTGAGGTCGTCCAAACTAGCTGCGGTTGCGTCATTTACCGCCTTACTTACACCCTTTTCGATTCTGTCCAAGGAGTTTCTGAGCTTCTTTGCCAGGTCTCCAAACTCATCGTTTCTGCGGGAGTTGACACTGTCTATGGCGGATGAATCACCCTCCATCAACCTCTGCAACGCTCTCACCATCGCCCTAATCGGCGTTACGAGGTACTGGGACATCATGTACGACACGATGATGCCGGCCACGAGCAACACGCCGACCTGCCAGAGTCGCTGCCGTAACATCGTAGAGATCTCGTTTTCCAACTGAGCCGAGCTAAATCCGAACTGGAAGGTCCCTATGACTGTCCTGCCGTCTGTTATCGGCCCTGCGAATTCTGTGAGGTCACCGCTTACCCTGGAAGTTGCAATTCCGTTTTCCGTCGTACTTAGACGGAACTCATGGTCCTTCAAGCGCCCAGCGTACATCTTATCGGGACTCAGGACGGCCCTGTCCCCGGCATCGAAAACGGCGACGTAGGCCGCATCGCTTCCAGTGAATATCAGGTCCGTCACATCGGAAAGCCGCTTTCCGTCCTTGGCCGCTAAAGGCGCGAAAAGCTCCTTGGCGAGAGATTCGGCGATGAGCATGCCGTGGGATACCTGTGACTCCGCAGAGGACGCACGCTCTCTACGGATGTCCATCACAGTGGCCGCCCCAAAAACGACTAACACGATGAGCACGATATTGAAGGTGATGAAAAATGTTAGGCCGAATCTGATATGTAGCATTTCGGCAAGCCCTTGAGGGAATTGCGTGTGAATAACGTGGGACGTATGTGAGTTCAGTGTGTCTAGTGTCACCCATAGACACACGGGCTGTCTTGGCGGCTACCATCAAACCAGTCTGGGTGCAAAGACCTACTGGGCGGACTGATACCTGGGTAAAATCCCGCACGGCACGGGAGGGGCGGTTAACGCCATCTCCGAGGTGAGTCGGCCAGCCGGTTGAACCCGAGCTCGGCGCACAGCGTTTTGTAGTCTAATTCCACGGCGCCGCGCCATTCGAGGTCCTGTAGGGACTCTTTCAGGGGAACATCG
>JADFKI010000032.1 GCA_022565015.1 Chloroflexota bacterium | reverse complement strand
CTCGCCATCGAACGACCGCGCGAGCTCCAGCCCCAGGGCGCTCTTGCCGACGGCCGTCGGTCCGACAATCACCAGCAGTCTGTTATTCACACGCGTTAGCTCGCCGCGACGGCCGCCCTGTGAACTATATCCACAAAGGAGTCGGCATTCAGGCTGGCGCCGCCCACAAGGCCGCCATTGATATCGGGCTGCTCCATGAAGTCTGCGATGTTGCCGGCGTTGACGCTGCCGCCGTATAGAAGCGACACGTCCGCGGCGACGTCGGGGCCGTAGACCGACCCCAGAACGCTTCGGATGTGGGACATCATTGCCTGGGCGAGCTCCGGAGTGGCCGCCCTGCCGGAGCCTATGGCCCAAACGGGCTCGTAGGCGACCGAGATGTCGGCGGAGCCCACGGTGCCCGCCAGGGAGTCTCGGACCTGGTTCTCGACCACGGCCTCGGCTCCGCCGCCATCGCGGTCCGCAAGGTCTTCTCCGACGCATACGATGGGCTTTAGGCCGGCCCTGAGGGCCGCCTGGACCTTCAGGGAGACGATTTCGCTGGTCTCGCCGAAATGCTGCCGCCTCTCCGAATGGCCCAGAATCACATAGCTGCACAGGTCCACCAGCATTTGTGCCGAAGTCTCACCCGTAAAGGCACCGCTATCCTCATGATGTATATTCTGCGCACCCACGGCGACGCCAGAACCCCGTAGAAGGGCCGCGACAGCCCCGAGAGATACGAAGGGTGGGCATACGATACTTTCGACGCTCTCCGTGGCGTCTAGACCCTCCTTCACTGCGGAGGCCAGCTGCAGAGCGCCCGGAAGGTCTGTGTTCATCTTCCAGTTTCCCGCGATTCTTACTATCGGCATTTTTTCATATCTCCGGCGTACGGCGAGGAATTCTTGGCAATCCACTAACTATGGCAATATTAACATATGCTTTAAGCCCCTACGGACCGTACTTGGCGAGCTTTCCCGAATGCGCCAGCGCCAGCATCATTACATCCGTCGCGCTTATCCGCCCCAGCGAGCCCTGCGCACAGGCCCTCTCAGAGAAGCAGGCCACGCCGTCTCCCTTGGTGCTCTCCGCGTTTACCATCAGGGGGACCGGGTGCCAGCCGTGGCCGCCGAGTATCGAGGGCGTAGAGTGGTCCCCGGCTACGATCAGCGCTTCGGCGTTGAGCGCCCTAAGCCTTGGCATCCGCGAGTCCAGCGCCTCCAGTGCGGCCACCTTGGCCTCGAAATCACCATCCTCGCCCGCGGCGTCGGCAGGCTTGTAGTGGAGGAAGAAGAAGTCGTGATCGTCGTAGTGCTCCTCCAGTGTGTCCAGCTCTTCATCGAAGGTCGCGCCCGTGGGTATCACGCTCATGCCCACGAGCTTCGCCAGGCCACGGTACATGGGGTAAGCGGCGATAGCGCCGGGAGACAGCCTATAGCGCTCGCCGAAGTCCGGCAGCCTGGGCAGCATCGAGAAGCCGCGCAGCAGGACCATGTTGGCCTTGTCGCGGCCGCCAAGGACGTCTCTCGCGGCGGCAATGAAGGCATTGACGGCGTCGGCGGCCTTTGCGGATTCCCCTGACGGCGCTTCGGCATCCAGCGGCGCGGCGCCAACGACCTGGGGGTCGGTCTCGCTTATGCGCTCGCTCAGCCCGTCGCCACGCATCACCAATACAAAGCGGTAGTCCTGCACGGGGTACACGGACAGCTCCACGCCGGGTACGGTGATCCTGTCGAGCTGTTCCACGAGCGGGGCGCTCTCCCGTGTCGGAATCCGCCCTGCCCGCCTGTCTACGAGCAGGCCTTCGGCATCGATCGTGCAAAGGTTTCCTCTTGCGGCGACGTCGCCCTCTTTGAGCTCCACATCTATCCCCAGGGCCTCGAGAACGCCCCTTCCCATCAGGTACTTGACGGGGTCGTATCCGAACAGCGCCATGTGACCCGGACCGCTGCCGGGAGTAATCCCCGGCGCGACGGGCGTCGTCAGTCCGCATGCGCTCTCCCCCGCAAGCGCGTCCAGATTGGGAGTATTCGCGGTCTCGAGCTCGGACTTTCCACTGTCCGGGTGAGGAAGTCCTCCGAGGCCGTCCACCACGAGCAGGATGATCTTGGATGGGGTTTTGCGGGTGACGTCGCTGAGGTAGGGCAGATCGATCATGTCTCAGTCTCTATCCATCAGCGCGGCGACTCCGGGCAGCTCCCGGCCCTCCATGAACTCCAACGATGCGCCGCCGCCGGTGGATACGTGGGTCATTCTTTCGGCGAGCCCCAGGCTCTGGACCGCTTCGGCCGTCGAGCCGCCGCCCACGACGGTCGTCGCATCAAGCGAAGCGAGCGTCTTGGCCAGGCGAATCGTACCCTGGGCGTAGGGCTCCCACTCGAACACTCCCATGGGTCCGTTCCATATTACCGTCTTGGACTGCATCAGGGCCTCGGCGTAAGCGGCCGCCGTTTCCGGGCCAATGTCCATCACGCGCCACCCCTGGGGGATATCGGACACTCTGACCGTCTCGTGGTTGGCCTTCTCCGAAAACTCGTCGGCGATAACGACGTCCGTAGGCAGCAGCAGGCCAAGCGCGGTCTCTTTTGCCGTTTCGATTAGGTCAGAGGCGAACTCCAGACGATCGTCCTCCACCAGCGAATCGCCGACGTTGAGGCCCTGCGCCTTCAGGAAAGTCGCCGCCATGCCTCCTCCGACGATCAAAGTATCCACCCTGCCCGCGAGATTCTCCAGCACGGCGATCTTGTCGGAGACCTTGGCGCCGCCAAGAATCGCCGCGAAGGGCCTCAGAGGATTGTCCAGGGCGTCGCCAAGCATTGCCAGCTCCCTTGCCATCAGGAGGCCGGCGACGCTGGGCAGATACCTCGTCACGCCCTCCGTGGACGCGTGGGCCCTGTGGGCTGTGCCGAATGCGTCGTCCACGTAGAGTTCGGCCAGCGACGCCAGCGACTTCGCGAAGTCGGGATCGTTGGCCTCTTCACCGGGGTGATACCTGAGATTCTCCAACACCAGCACCTCGCCGGGCGCCAGCGCCTTCACGGCGTCCTCGACCCCCGGTCCCATGCAGTCCTCGGCCTGTGCGACCTTCTTAGACAGGAGCTCTGAAAGCCTGCGGGATGTGGGCTCCATGCGCATCTCTTCGACGACCCGCCCCTTCGGCCTGCCTATGTGCGAGCAGATCACGAGCCTGCATTTGCGCTCGAGCAGGTATTTTATCGTAGGAATCGAGGCCCTGATGCGGCTGTCATCGGAGATCTCGGTCGTTCCCGGATGAAACGGCACATTGTAATCGACCCTCATCAGGACCGTTTTGCCGTTTAAGTCAACATCCTCAACTGTCTTTTTTCCTGACAAGGCCATCACCCAAGAAGTGAGTTGATCGTCTCGGCAAGGGGTCCCTTCCCCTCGGCGCCGATTGAGGACTCTTCCAATGCGGACAGGGCCTCGTCGGCATGATGCCGGAGGGCCCGCTCCGCCGCGTCCTTGGCGCCCAACTCCTCTATGACCTGTCGCAGCGCCATAACGTCGTCGGGATCCAGTACCCGCTTAAAATAGATCTCGCCCATCCGCCTCTTATCGCTTACTTTAGCATTCTCCACAGCGTAAACGGCGGGAAAGAGCTTCTTCTTGTTCATCACCTCGGTGCTTGGAACGTACTCCTCAGAGCCATTGCCCCAGAGCGCCACAATATCTTCGCGAATCTGGATTGCCAGGCCGAGCTCGTACCCGCACCTTCCCAGCGACTCCACGGCTTCTTCATCTCCGCCGCCGATGAGAGCCCCCAGCTGCATGGCACAGGCAAACAGCGCCCCCGTCTTGCTGCGGGCCATCTTCATGTATGATTCGACGCTCAGGTCGATTCGCTCCTGGGCTTCGAGGTCCATGAAGCGGCCTTCGCAGACCTCGAGGCTGGTCTTGTCCATCAGCTGGACGGCCCTGAACACCAGTTCGGGCGATGCACCGCGGTCGAGAAGCTGAAACAGGGCCAGGCGAGCCAGGGCGTGCAGACCGTCTCCGGCATTTATGGCCTGCGCCGGGCCCCACACCCACCACAGTGCGTCGCGTCCGTCCCGCTGAGGCTGGCCTCCCTGAACGTCGTCATGCACCTCGGTGAAGCTGTGTACGAGCTCGACGGCGGCGGCGGCCGGTATCGCACTGGAGTAGTCGCCACCCAGCGCCCGGCAGGCCAACAAGCAGAGCACGCCCCGCGTTCGCTGCTGTGGTATTGGGCTGTCGTCGAGGCCGGGAGCGCTCTGCCACCCCATGTGGTAAGCCATCATGTCGTACAGAGGGACGTCCCTGGACTTTATGATGCCCGTCAGCTCTTTTTCGATGACATCCGAAAGGTCCGATGTGAACTGAGGTAGGGTCAACACAAGGACTCTATTATGGGCTCGGAAAGGGCCGTCACCTGCGGGCACACGGCCCTGATCGATTCGATGTCCACTGCCCCGGCTCTGAGAATCGCCGGCACGCTGGAGGTCAGGTCCAGGACAGTCGAGGCCACACCCACGAGCGGGGTATCAGACTCGACTACTAGATCGATCTCATCGCCGAACTCACGTCTCACGTCTTCGGCGACGGCTATGCCGATTTTACCGTTTCGGTTAGCACTCGTTCCGGTTATGGGCCCGCCCAGCTCCCGCGCTATCGCCCTGGGGACTGGATGGTCTGGGACCCTCAGGGCGACCGTCTCCCGCCCCGCCGTCACGATATCCGGCACGATGTCCGACCTCTTCAAGACCAGGGTTAGCGCGCCGGGCCAGAATCTGTCGATAAGGCCCCATGCATATCCGGGCACGTCGACGGCGCACTGCGACAGGTCATCGGGACTGGCCAGAAGCAGGGGCATCGCCATGTCTTCGGGGCGGCCCTTTATCTTGAAGATCCGCTCCACCGCATCCACGTTGAATGCAGACGCGGCCAGCCCGTAAAGGGTGTCCGTCGGCACCGCCAACACGCCACCCTTTCTCAGGATCTCCACCGCTGATTCGATATCGCCCTTCATGGCTTTATACAGGCTCGCACAGAAAAAAGATATTAGATTTCGAGCTTGCAATAGTATATCATAGATGGTAGCTTGTTCCCTGATGAAGTTAGCGTTTCGGGTTGGTTATTTCGCCTCTATTGAGAATCCCTGAATGTTGCGCTAATCGTGACGCCGGAACCTAGTTTAAACGACTAAAATGCTTCAGGATTTGGACTAAGTGGTAAATCCCGGCACAGGTCACAACTCAGCACCCATGGAGTCGCCGGAAGGCGTCACACACCTCACAAGCCCTCGAGAATCGGTCCTCGTGATCGATTTCGGCTCCCAGTACAGCATGCTCATAGCGAGGCGCGTCCGGGAAAGCCACGTCTATTGCGAGATCGTCTCCCACGGCTCTACGTGGGAGAGCGTAGCCCATCTAAATCCCAGGGGCGTCATTCTGTCCGGAGGGCCTGCAAGCGTATACGAGGAGGGTGCCCCTCTTGCGCCCCAGTGGGTCTACGATAAAGGCCTGCCCGTTCTGGGAATATGCTACGGCATGCAGGTAATGGCACACCAGCTAGGTGGCAGCGTAAAGCCCGCGGCCAAGCGCGAATACGGCCATGCGGTGATGCACCAGTGCTCTTCGGGCAACTCCATTTTCGACGCGCTGCCCGAATCGATGCAGGTCTGGATGAGCCACGGCGACCACATAACCGAGCCGCCTCCCGGATTCGCCGCCCTGGCGTACACCGACAACTCTCCCATAACCGTCATGGGGGACGACCGTCACAGGTACGGCTTGCAGTTTCACCCCGAGGTTGTGCACACCCCCCAGGGCAAGGCCATAATCGAGAACTTCCTGTATAAGGCCTGTAAATGTGAAGGGCTCTGGACGACGGGCAACTTCATAAACGAGTCGATAACCTCGATACAGGACCGAGTCGGAACGGGAAAGGTGATCTGCGCCCTGTCGGGAGGCGTCGACTCCGCCGTGGCGGCCACGCTGGTCCACAGGGCGGTCGGCGACCAGCTTACCTGCATATTCGTCAACAACGGCCTCATGCGTCGAAACGAGCCGGAGCAGGTCCGGGAGGTCTTCGAGAAGCACTTCAAGGCGAACCTCATCTACTCCGAGGCGACCGAGAACTTCCTGGGAGCGCTCCAGGGAGTCGTGGACCCCGAAACAAAGCGTAAGATCATCGGCGAGGAGTTCATACGGGTCTTCGACGAGGAGGCCGCGGGCATCGGCGAGGTCGACTTCCTCGCCCAGGGAACCCTGTATCCCGACGTCATCGAGAGCGAGACCTCCGATAATACGGTCTCTGCCAAGATAAAGACCCACCACAACGTAGGGGGTCTTCCGGAGCACATGAAGCTCAAGCTCGTCGAGCCCCTTCGCAACCTCTTCAAGGACGAGGTGCGGAATGTGGGCCTCGAGCTGGGCTTGCCCGAGGAGATCGTGCATCGACAGCCCTTCCCCGGTCCGGGGCTCGCCATTCGAATTATCGGTGAGGTCACCTACGACAAGCTGGAGATATTAAGGGCAGCGGACGCGATCGTCATGGACGAAATTCGGTCCAACGGCCTCTATGATGAGACATGGCAGAGCTTCGCCGTCCTGACGGACACTCGCAGCGTCGGCGTCGTGGGCGACCTTCGGACGTACGGTCATGTGATCGCAATTCGGGCCGTTACCAGCGAAGACGCGATGACGGCGGACTGGGCGCGCATACCCCACGACGTCCTGGCACGCATGTCCAGCCGGATTGCCAACGAGGTGCCAGACGTAAATCGAGTCGTGTACGACATCACCAGCAAGCCGCCCGGCACTATCGAATGGGAGTGATTTTCCCCGAAATTAAGACAGACCCCACGCCGGGCAAGATATACCTTTATTGTATAGCGAGCGTTGCCCTGTCGGACGAAGGCGGCACGCTGATTCCAGATTTCGCTGAAGAAACTAGGTGACCTGCGTATGTCGATGGAAGAAGAAATATTAATCGATCCGGATGTTAAGGCCGCCTTCGACGAGCACCTGCTAGGATGGGACCGCGTATCCACGGGGTTAGAGCACGGCGGCGTGGGCTACAACGTTTCCGGCGCGACGTTTGCCATCCTCCTCGAGGGTGTAATTGCGGTCGGACTTCCGGGCGATCTCAGATCGAAGGCGTTCGGACTGGCGGGCGTGTCCCCGTTCCAGCCTCCCGACGGAGGTGATGGGTACGCCGAATGGGTCCAGATGGTCATTTTGCTTCCTGACGGCGTGCCGGACGTAGTTCCCTGGATTCAGGCCGCTTACGAGTACGCTTCGGGCAACACCCCAGGAGGGACGTAGGGTCGATGTCGGAAATTACGAAGCATGAGTTCCTCTCCTCGGTTGGCCGTCTCGCCGAGAGTGTTTATGACTTCCATCACAGGTTCGGGTCGATGCCCGTCGATACCAACGGGAGCCCCGACCGGGCCCTGGAGGCCCTGCGAAAACAGTTCCTGTTCCTCATGGAAGAGGCGGGAGAGCATGCCAGCGATCTGAACAAGGGTGATCTGGACAAGGCGCTTCTTGAGCTTGCCGACGTGGCCTTCGTGGCCTTGGGCGGCGTATACCTGTCCAATGCCCAGGGCGCGGAGGCTTGCCTGCGGGTAGCTATCAAAAACGACAAAAAGACACAAAAGACGCACGTCCTCGAAGAATCGTCGGGCAAGATCGTCAGGAGAGCCGGCGTCTAATGAAGGTCCTCATTGTGGGCAACGGCGCCAGAGAGCACGCCATTGCGTGGAAGCTAACCCAGAGCCCCGGCGTTTCAGAGCTCCTCGTGGCCCCCGGGAACGCCGGCACCGCGCAGATTGCCAGAAACGTGCCCATCGGGGCAACGAACATCGGCAGTCTGCTGGACTTCGCCAAGTCCGAATCGATAGAGTTTACCGTCGTCGGGCCGGAAGTGCCCCTGGCAGACGGCATCGTCGACCGGTTCCAGGACGAGGGCCTGCTGATATTCGGCCCATCCAAGGCCGCGGCTCGCATCGAGAGCAGCAAGGCGTTCGCGAAGCGCCTCATGACGGCCCACAATATCCCGACGGCTAAAGCCGAGACTTTTTCTTCCATGAAAGACGCTCAGGCCCATATCGAGCAGTGTGAGCTGCCAATTGTAGTCAAAGCCGACGGACTGGCTGCTGGAAAAGGCGTATTGATCGCCAGGACAAGAGAAGAGGCCGCCGATGCCCTGCGACGGTGCATGGAGCAGCGAGCTTTCGGCAGCGCCGGCGACCAGGTGCTCGTGGAAGAGTACCTGCAGGGGCACGAAATCAGCGTATTTGCCTTCGTCGACGGCGACTACGTCTCGTCCATCGTGGCGGCGTGCGACTACAAGCGCGTTGGGGACGGCGACGTCGGCCCCAATACGGGTGGCATGGGCAGCTACAGCCCTCCCGCCTCTTCGGTCTGGAACAGGGACCTTGAGGCGCAGGTCAGGCGGGATATTCTTGAGCCGGTGGTGAAGGCCCTGATAGCCGAGGACGCCTACTATCGAGGCGTGCTTTATCTGGGGCTCATGCTGACCGGCACGGGACCCAGAGTGGTGGAGTTCAACTGTCGTATGGGCGACCCGGAGGCCCAGGTCACCCTGCCACGCCTGAAATCCGACCTGCTGGAGATCATGCTGGCCACGGCCAAGGGCAAGCTGTCGGGCCTGGACATTCAGTGGGAGCAGCGGGCCGTCGTCGGAGTCGTCGTCGCCTCGGGCGGATATCCCGGGAGCTACCCGACCGGGTACGAGATATCGGGCATCGACGACCTGGATGACGCTATCGTATTTCAGGCAGGCACACGGCAGTCGGACGATGGCCTTACTACGCTCACCGACGGCGGCAGAGTTCTCACCGTGACGGCCACCGGGGAGAGTCACCAAGAGGCGAGGCGAAGGGTCTACGAAAACATCGACAAGATAAGATTTCGAGACTCTTTTTACCGAAGAGATATTGGAGCGGGCCTCTAGGTTTTTTTGCCCAACTCACGAACATCGAATTTAGCAGTAGTACCGGCATCTATATGAAGGAGAAGTTATGCCCCTCGTAGGCGTAATCATGGGCAGCAGCTCTGACGAGGCTGTGGTGCAAGAGACCGTCGACGTGCTGGACCAGATGGGCATCGAAAACGAAGTCGTCGTAGCCTCGGCCCACCGGACCCCTGAGAAGGTCATGGCATACGCTCAGGCCGCACGCGACAACGGCATCGAGGTCCTCATAGCGGCGGCGGGCGGCTCGGCCGGTCTACCCGGCGTCGTTGCCTCCTGGACCACCCTGCCCGTCATAGGCGTTCCCCTGGCCTCCAGCGAGCTCAACGGCATCGATGCCCTCTACGCCATCGCCCAGATGCCGCCGGGAATCCCGGTCGCGTGCGTGGCGGTGGGGTCCTGGGGCGCGCGAAACGCGGCATTCCTCGCCGCGCAGATCCTTGGCATAAAGCACGATTCGATCAGAGCGGCCTACGACGACTACCGGGCGGGACTGAAGAATCGCTAGAGGCATACGAGTGCCGCAACCAACATCGAATAATTAACGGAGTTCTTAGAGATGACGACGATCACAGAGACCTCGCTGCCCAACATGTTCCACAAGGGAAAGGTCCGGGATACATACGATCTCGGCGACGGAAAACTGCTCATGGTCGCTACCGACCGCATCTCCGCCTTCGACGTAGTCCTGCCGACCGGCATCCCCGAGAAGGGGGCGGTCCTCTGTCAGATATCGGCATTCTGGTTCGAGCAGACTTCCCACCTGATTCCGAACCACTACATTGCCCTGGCCGCCGAAGTCGACGATCTGGACATATCACGGGAGATCGCCAGAAGGTCGATGGTCGTGCGCAGGGCGGAGCGCATCGACGTCGAGTGCGTCGTGAGGGGTTACATTACGGGCTCGGCGCTCTCGGAGTATCGCCGCAGCGGTACCGTGTCTGGGAAGCCCATGCCGGAGGGCCTGGTGGAAGGCGACAAGTTCCCAGAGCCGCTGTTCACGCCCACGACCAAGGCGGAGGTAGGCCACGACGAGGCGATTACGGTCGAGCAAATGGAGGAGATGGTCGGAAAGGAGCTGACTCAGAGGCTGGCGGAAACGTCCATAAATATCTACTCCTTCGCCCGAGACCTGGCTCAGACCAAGGGAATAATCATCGCGGACACCAAGTTCGAGTTCGGCCTTATCGACGGCCGGCTCACGCTTATCGACGAGCTGCTGACGCCGGACTCGAGCAGGTTCTGGGACGCATCGGGATATGCGCCCGGCAAGTCCCAGCCCAACTATGACAAGCAGTACGTGCGTGACTGGCTCGACGAGCAGGGTTGGGACCACGAACCCCCTGCGCCCGAGCTTCCCGACGATGTCGTGGAAAGGACTCACCAGCGCTATTTGGAGGCCTTCAAGACGTTGACAGAGAGGACACTGGCCTAGCAGAATGAACTGGTGGGGACGTTAGTATTCGGTCGGTGAGGTTATATGGCAACAGGAACTAATCAGAGGCCAACCCGCACGCAGGTGCGTGCCGCAAGAAGAGCCAGACGAAATAGAAGGCGACGCTTCCTCAGATACGGCATATTCACGGCCGTAGCCTCCGTGTCATTCATATTCATCATATCCCTGTTCGCAGGCGGCATCAATTTCGGCGGAAGCGGTGGGTTCTTCGAGAGCGCCCCCGACGGCCCGGGAGAGCGCTTCCCCGAGGTCAGCAGAATTCACGTAGCGTCGGGGCAAGACCACGCCGAATATAACTCGGTCCCCGCGACGTCAGGGCCCCATTTCGGCCAGCCTCTCGCGCCTACCCGTTGGGGCGTCCACGAAACGGAGCTGGAGCCCGAAGTCTACCTCCACAATTTCGAGCACGGCGGCGTGGCGGTTTTCTACAACTGCCCGGAGGGCTGCGATACGCTCATGACGCAGCTTACTCAACTCGTCAATACGGGTGTGAACCGAGGCGCCAAGATGCTGTTGGCACCCCACGCTGGTATCGAGGGAAGAATCGCGCTTGCGGCGTGGACTTTCCTTGACGTTTTCGACGAATATGACGAGGACCGCATCAGGGACTTCTTCGACAACCACATAAGCTCTGTCAACGCTCCCGAGCCCAACGCACGGTAGCCGTAAGAATGTATCTCGCAAAGGTCTTCATACGATTAAAGCCCACGGTCAGCGACCCGCAAGGCCGGACTATTCAGGGCGGCTTGCGTCAGCTTGGCTTCGATTCCGTGGAGAGCGTGCGGGCGGGCAAGTACATGGAGGTCCGCCTTGACGAAGATGACGAGGAGAGCGCCGGCCGTATAGTCCGCGACATGTGTGAAAAGCTGCTGGCCAACCCGATCATCGAAGACTACACCTTCGAACTGGAGCCGATTTCTCCCGCTTAGACTGGCCTCATCCTGTAGAACAGAGAAAGCGACTAGCCGATGGTCCCCTTGGTACTGGGGACCTCGCCGCCGAGGCGATCATCGCGCGTCAGCGCCGCCCTCAGAGAGCGGGCCAGGCTCTTGAATATTGCCTCGGCCTTGTGGTGGTTGTTGGAGCCGGCCAGAACCCTGACGTGAAGGTTGAACCCGCCCTCCCGCGCCAGTGATTCCAAGAAGTGGCGAATCAAGTCGGCGGGCAGACCGCCCAGGTCGCTGTCGGTCATGGGCGCGTCTATGACGGAGTATCCGCGTCCGCCGAAGTCCACGACGGTTAGGGCCAGGGCCTCGTCCAGCGGCACGTAAGTGTGGCCCATGCGCGTGATGCCCTTGGCGTCGCCGACGGCCTCCTTTAGCGCCCGCCCCAGCATGATGCCGACGTCCTCCACCAGGTGATGCCAGCCCACGTGGGTGTCGCCCTTCGCCGAAACGCTGATATCGATGAGGCCGTGACGCGAAAGCTGGGCCAGCAGATGGTCGAACATGCCGTTGCCCGTGTCCACCTCGTAGATACCCGTACCATCGATGTTCAACTCGACCGTTATCTGGGTCTCGCCGGTCTCGCGGCTCAGCTTCGCCCTGCGCTCCGCCAAAGTTATCTCTCCCGGCCAAAGCCGCCTGTATTACGCGGCCTGTTTTATTTTGTCATGTAGTCGCCTGTGACAAACCCGCACCCGGTCTGCTAAGAGCCTAAACGAAAACTGCCACGAATGGTTCGACAAGCTCACCACGAACGGGCAATCTTCCGTTCGTCCTGTCCGACTCCTCAAACAGAATGTCTTCGGACTCCCCTTCTGCGGAGAACTCTGTCAAAGGACGGTAAAACGTATATATGAAGTTGTCGGATAGGCTTTAAATGACCTCTCTGAGGGCGGCGATGAAGGCGTCCGTCTCGTCGGGGGTGCCGACCGCCACCCTGAAGCTGTCCTGCAGCCGCTGGGAGCCGAAGTTTCGCACGAACACACCTCTGCTCGCCAGGTCTTCGTATACGACGCCCGCCCTACCCGGCGCGAACTGGCATAGTATGAAGTTGCCCCACGACGGCCATGGCGTGACACCGTCCATCTCCTGCAGCAGCGAGAACATTCGGACGCGCTCGTCCACGATCTTTTCGACGTTCTCCAGCAGGGCCGCGGCGTCTTCGAGCGAGGCAATGAGGGCCGACTCCGCGGCCACGTTGACGTTGTACGGCGACTTTATGTCCATCATGTGCTTCGCGATCCCGGGGTTCATGATGCCGTAACCGACCCTGAGGCCTGCCAGGCCCGCCCACTTGCTCATCGTCCGCAGAATCACGAGGTTCTCGTTATCGGGCACCAGGTCGGCGGCCGTCTGACCGCAGAACTCGAAGTAGGCCTCGTCGACCACCACGATTCGGCCGGTCTCCAGGAGGGCCTTGACCTGGTCGTTTGAAGCTAGATTGCCCGTCGGGTTGTTGGGCGAGCTAAGGAAGATTATCTTCGTCCTGTCGTCGACGGCATCCCCGGCGGCCTCGACGTCTATATCAAACAGCTCGTCCCTGGGGACATATGAAATCTCGCCGCCGGCCACCCGAGCGCAGAAACCGTACATGCCAAACGTGGGCTCGAAGTCCAAGATCTTGTCGCCGTGATCTATGAAGAGCCGGAAGAGCAAGTCTATTAGCTCGTCGCTTCCCGCGCCAACGACGATGGAGTCCTGGTCCATTCCGGTGTATTCCGAGAGGGCCCGCCTCATCGACCTCTGCAACGGATCGGGGTAAATATGCAGCGGCGTGTTAGCGACGGCGGCGGCCGCCTTTGGAGAGCCTCCGTACGGATTCTCGTTGCCGTTTAGCTTGACCACCTTATCGGGAGCTATTCCGGCCCGCTTGGCCAGAAGCTCCGGCGGGTCAACGGGGTCGTATGTCTGAATGTCAGTCAGGTGCGGCCTTATGAGCTTTTCAACGTCTACAGCCATGACTTCGCCTTCCCTTTTCTGTGAGCTACGAGCTGCCTGTGTTACGGCTAGAGGAGCTCCTCGCGAATCTCCGCGGCCTCCGCATGGGCGGTAAATCCCTCGGCCCTGCCCAGGACCGAGGCCGCTCTCGTTATCTTCCTCGACGTCTCCCGACTCAGCGCCACTATTGGGCTGATCTTCAAGAAGGAGTGTACACCCAGACCGGAGTTGAACCTCGCCGTTCCGGCCGTGGGCATCACATGGCTGGGACCGGCCACGTAATCTCCCAGCACCTCGTGGGAGAACTCGCCAAGAAATATCATCCCCGCGTTCCTGATCTTACCGACATAGGCCCAGGGGTCGCTCACGTTCAGGCACAGGTGCTCCGGAGCAAAATCGTTGGCGAGCTCGATGGCCTCCAGCACGTCGCGGACGACCGCAATGCAGCCCTGGCCTTCCACGGACGCCCTGGCGATGCTCCCTCGCTCCAGCCGCTCCAGCCTGACGTCGACCTCCTTCCGCACGTCCTCGGCAAGCCGCTCGGAGGTCGTGATAAGCACCGGCCTGGCCAGCGGGTCGTGCTCCGCCTGAGCGAGGAGGTCGGCGGCGCAGAGCGTGGCGTTGGCCGTGCCGTCCGCCACGACAGCCGTCTCGGTAGGACCATACAGCCCATCAATGCCAACGTCACCATACACCATCTTTTTGGCGAGCGTAACAAATATGTTTCCCGGGCCGCAGATCGTGTCCACTCTCGGCACCGATTCCGTGCCGTAGGCCATGGCCGCGATTGCCTGAGGCCCACCTATGCGGAAGACCCTGTCGACTCCCGCGATGTCGGCCGCCACCAGCACCTCGGGAGAGGGCGCGTCGCCCCTTGACGAGGGGGTGCACATGATGACTTCCGCCACGCCCGCCACCCTGGCCGGAATGGCCGTCATGAGCACGGTTGACGGGTACGGAGCGGTCCCGCCGGGGACGTAAGCACCCGCACTCCGTACGGCGGTTACGACTTGACCGTAGCCCTCGTCGTAATCGGTCCAGCTCTTTACGCGGCACATCTCGTGAAATCTCCGCACGCGTTCGGCGGCAATATTCAAGGCTTCGACGACCTCTTGATCCACGCCGTCATATGCCTCTGAAATCGTCTTTTTGTGCACCTCGAATTCGTCGAGGTCCAGTCTATCGAGCTTCAAGGTCATCTCTCGCACCGCCGCGTCGCCACGCTTCCGGACCTCTGCGATTATGTACCCTACCTCCTCGGCGGGCGTCATGGGCCTGCCGAAGGTCTTTTCGATGAGCTCGAGGACCTGCGGCGAGACGTCATCGAGGTTTAGACCCCTACCCTCGGTCAGTACCCGCCTCGCGGCCTCGATTCCCTTGACTATCCTCATGACAGGTAGTCTCCGACGGCATCGACGAGGCCATCGAGGGTCTGTCTCTTGTACTCATCGAGGTTGTCTACCGGCACCAGCTCCTCGAGACGCTCCATGCCCTGCGGCACGTCCGCAACGAACTCGTCGACCATCCGGAACGCGGGATGGGTCTCGTCCCCCGACGCGATTCGCCGCGCCATGAATCGCAGCCTTTCCCATGTGAAGCCCCTGTCCATAAAGGATATGATCCACTGGGCCCACTCGGTGAGCTGCTGCGACTCGATAAAGCCGATGTCGATGGCGCTGGTAGAGGTCGCGAGCGACGACTTCAAAGAGTCGGCGATATCCCAGGACTGCCTGTCGAGCTCGAGCTGCATCGCCCTGTCGAGGACCAGGCCGTAGGTCTCGTCCTCGAAGACATCTCTGTTGCCGAAGAACGGCCGGAACATGTGCGAGATCCAGACCTCGTCCGCGATAAGATGGGTAATGTACCCCGCGACGAAAGCCTGGGTCGGACCGCTGTGGCCGTTGGCGGCTTGCAGTCCGGGATGCGCCTCGAAAAGCCCCTGCACTCCGGCGCCGACATCCTTAAAGTCCAGGGTCGTGAAGTGATACTCCTCGCGTGTTTTTCGCGTGATGATGCGGATGTCCGGGGACGTAGAGCCGAGCAGATAGCATCCCATATTCGCCTCCACGACGTCGCAGTCGAGGCGCTGGGCGACCTGCTTTGCCAGGTCCATGTGCGCTGGGAGATTGGGCAACGACGGGCCTCCGGTGAAGCTAAGTTAGACGGCTGTGAGCCTGGCACTGGGACTGGAATACGTAGTTTGGCTGGGACACCGTTACGCTGCTTCCACCGATCTGGCGAAGCAGGTCCACGGCCCCAAGGAGCTTGTCCCTTTCGACGATCACGGTCACCGCGTACCAGCCCTGGCCGTCCTGCGAGTAGACCTTGGAGATCGTAGGGCCGCGAAGGCCGGAGATGTCTCCGTGCGCCAGCACGTAGTTTGCGACCTCTTCCGGGGCCTCGCCCTTCATGTTGGCGGTGATGCTGTAGAACTCTTTGGACTCCAGGCGGGCCTCGATCATGTCCACCAGCGCCCTGGCCCTCTCGAGCTTCTTCTCGTCTGCCGCGAGCACCCTTCGATTGCCTATCAGGCAGGCCTCGGAGGCCATTATGGAGCCGCCGACAATCGTCTTGAGACGGTTCTCCCGCATCGTCGTGCCGCTCTCGGTGATGTCCACGATAATATCGGCAAATCCCATCGCCGGCGCCGCCTCCAGGGTGCCGCTGGACTGCACGAGGGAAAAGAAGTTAATGCCGCTGCCGAGCAGGAATCGCTCCACGAGGCGTGGGAACTTGGTGGCTATTCGAAGGTCTCCGCCGTCTTGCCGAAACTCCACCGAAAGGTCGACCAGGTCCGCGAGCGAGGTCACATCGACCCAGGAGTCGGGAACGCCTACGACGAGCTCGCAGTGTCCGAACCCGAGGCTCTCTATGACGACGTTGGTGTCGCCGCCCTCACGGCTCAGCTCCAGGTAGCGGTCGTGGCCGACGATGCCGATATCGGCGCTGCCCTCTTCGACCTTGGGCGTTATGTCGGCGCCCCGCTGAAACAGCACGGAGATGCCGGGCAACGATGGAATCTCCGCCGTGTACCTGCGCTGGTTCGTTCGGCGCACACCGATTCCGCAGTCGCGAAGAAAGGCCAGCGTCGGCTCGTATAGGGCGCCGTCGCTTGAGACCGCAAGCCTGAGGACGCCGCTTCCGTTCATCAAGAGTTTCTCATGGCCTTTTCTGAAGTGGTCTGTTGTGCGGATAAGGCATCCATGATCTGCTCTAGATTATAAGCGAATCCCAATGCCGGAACATCATCCTCGCAGCCCAGGGCCTTGATGAGTCCGTCGTAGCGGCCTCCACCGCCCAGCGATCCGCCGGGCGAAGCGGCCATTTCAAGCTCGAAGATGACGCCCGTGTAGTACGATATGCCCCTTGCCAGCCCCAGGTCGACGACGATGTCGGCCTCGGGCACTCCACGCTTGGACAGTAGCTCCAACAGGCTCCCAAGCCCGTCAAAGGCCTTGGCGTCGAGGTCTCGAACGACAGGGATCGATCTCGCGTCGTTCAGCACCTTCTGGGGCGCTCCGCTGAGCTTCGAGAGGCATTCGACCAGGGAAAGAGCCTCTTTAAAGGTACCTGGATCAACGGACTCTCCCACCTTCCTCAAAAGGCGGGCGACGATCTGGTCCGTGGTCCTACGTCCGACGGGAACGGGCATCGACTCTCTGAGTACACCCTGTATGAACTCCTCGGCGGTCTCCCTGCTCATGTCCTCCAGCGTCGCTTCGATGCCGAGGTCAATGCCTCCCCGTAGTATCCCGACCTGCCTCGCCCTCTCCATCAAGCTGGAAACGTCTACGGAACCGTGCCCGAGGGCCTGAGTGTTGCTGATGATGAAAAGCCTCGCCGCCTCGGATAGACCAAAGGTCGACAGGATCTTGTGAAGGACCTGGAGATGGCCGACTCTTACGCGGAACTCCTCCAGCTTCAATCGTTTTAGCCCGGCCCAGGCGAGCCAGATCATCTCAGAGTCCACGTCGACGCCGCCGTCGCCGATGACCTCCGCTCCCACCTGAGTAAACTGGCGACGCCCATTCCCATCCGACGAGATATACCTGAATACCGGGCCGCTATACTGCAGTCGAAGCGGCAGCTTCAGCGCTGCGCGGCTCTCGATGAAGTGACGTATGACCGAGGAGGTAAACTCGGGCCGGAGGCTAACGGAGTGGCCTCCGGGGTCGGTGAACGTGTAGAGGCTTCCGCTGAGCTCTCCACCGGATTTTCGCACGAAGAGCTCGGTCTCCTCCAGCAACGGCGTATCTACGAGGCTATAGCCCTGCTCGCTCAAATGGGTCCGCAGCTCATCCATGGCGCATCGCAGGCGCTCGAACTGGTCCGGCTCGACGTCGTGCATTCCGGGCAACATATCGATATGCCTATAGGTCAAAACCAGGCCTCACACCCGGGCAGATTTGCGGCATGTTCTTACTTGGACCCCACATCGAGAAAATACTGTGAATCTAGTCTACCACTGGCCTTATAGACCTTGCGACATATTCTCACCTGCCCAATGGGGTGTCAACCGGGCCGCAAGCGACAGGGCGTTTCCAGCAGCACTCTCGAATATTTCGTAAAGAGTATACAATTCCCCCGATTTGGGCATCAGCCCCGTTCTGATGAGCCTTCCCCATGCATTGGCAAACCCGGCGCCCCGCGAAGGCCCGTTTACGGCACTCTTTACAAACACCTTATCGTTCCACAACTCACACGAACCATTGACTATGCTAAATATGACCGGTTTCCGGTCGCATCACCTGCCTTGCCCCCTTGGGTATCGTCAGACCTATCCATACCAAGGTCAACATACTCGGGGGGGTATTTTTTTTTGGAATTGACCGGTCCGCCTTACCATTCGGAGATTGTTCCTTCGGTGCCGGTTCTGTGGGCAAGCCTCTCCTCCTCGGTTAAGAGCCTATCCGAAAACTGCCACGAATGGTTCGACAAGCTCTCCGCAGAAGCGGAGTCCGAAGATATACATTATGAGGAGCCGGACACCACAAACGGACAATCTTCCGTTCGTCCTGAGCACTGTCGAAGGACCGTAAAACATCAAATTAAGGTTTTTGGATAGGCTCTAAGTGGGAGCTAGAGGTGGGTTCTTGCCGCTGCAAACCAACGCCGGTGCCGATCGTGACTACTCCCTATGGTCCCCCTTCTTAAGGGGGACGAAGGGATTTCTCCTCCAGGCGGGCTTAAACCTGTCCCATGCATCCCTGGGCGTAGGGT
>JADFKI010000256.1 GCA_022565015.1 Chloroflexota bacterium | reverse complement strand
ATTGCGTCCGAACTTGACTCCACGCAAGACTTTTCTTTCGATCTGATGACGTAGAGTCGTTGGACTGAGCCCATATAGCTCTGCTGCCGCCGCGAGGGAATAATACGGGTCAGGCTCCTCTAATCCACCAGCGTCTATGTCATACTTCTTACTCGCGTTGAGGAACTCCATTGCCAGTATTTTGCCTTCGATGTCGAAGTCGACTTCAACTCCCGGGGCGATATTCTTCGTTTGCCTAACTTCGCCGTCGGCCAGCAAAATAGAAAGCGCGTCGGCTTCCCTGTCATACATAATTCTCATGGCTCCCTGCACCTTCTCCTTAGCGCCGTAATGAAAAAAACCAGACCGGATACTTGATGCTCAATCGAGCGATAAACAACGGTTATAGGCTTGCCATCGAGTTCAATGCATGCCTCCATCGTGCCATCTTCTTCTCCCGTCACATGCTCGCCAAATTGCGACGTAAGCGTTACGTCCTCCAGCGTAATTCCACGCCGCTGCATCTGCATTCGGGCGTGACTACTGAGTACAATGTCGTTTGACTGCATTTGATGCGCCGATTATCAATAACTATGGACGATATCGTCCATAGTGTCAAGCGGGCCCGTTGGCCCTAGGCCTCTTTCCCGCCGGCCCGCCAGGAGATGGAATTGCAGACGGATCGGCTTCCCAGCGACTACACCGCACTTGCGCCCGACGGCTCCGAGATTCGTGAGCTGGTCAAGGTTGACGGAGGCAGCATGGCGCATTGCACGCTTCCTCAGGGCAAGACATCGATTGCCGTGGCCCACGGAACCGTGGAGGAGGTCTGGTATTTTTTGCATGGCCGGGGGCAGGTCTGGAGAACGCAGGACGGCCGAGAGTCTATCGTCGACGTGTCGCCGGGGACCGCGTTGACGATTCCCCTGCGGGCGTCGTTTCAGTTCAGGAACACCGGTGCGGAGGACCTCTGCTTCATCATCGTCACCATCCCGCCATGGCCCGGCGAGGAAGAGGCGTACCAGGTAGAAGGGCGGTGGAGCGCCTCATAAGCTGTGGTAGTTAGGGCTGCACGAGCTCAGTAACTATTTAAAAAGATGGTTCGACAGGCTCACCACGAACGGAGAGGGTTCAATCTGCCCGTTCGTCCTGTCCGACTCCCTAAATCGAATATCGCCGGACTCCGCCGCTGCGGAGAGCCTGGCGAAGGATGGTCCATCTCGGATAGATGTTTTTGAGATAGTTTCTTAGATTTAGCCGAGTAAAAAAACCTCGCCCTACGGAAAAGAGAACTCCCTTTTCTGTACCCGCCCCAGCGCCTCGGAGACCATCTCGTCCACCGGCAGCGCCTCTTCCAGCCTGTTCACGGTCCTGGAATCTCCGTGAATCACAGGGTGCTTGGGGACGAAGAGCGAGCAGCAGTCCTGGTCCGGGAGTATGGAGACGGGATAGGTGCCTATGTCCCTGGCCCTGTCGATAATCTCGTTCTTGTTGAAGCCGATGAGTGGCCTGAGGATCGGCATGGACGCGACCTCGTCAATGATGGTGATGTTTTCCAGCGTCTGCGAAGCCACCTGGGCGAGGCTCTCCCCCGTCACCAGCGCACGTATATTATTTTGCCTCGCCAGGGCCTCGGCGATGCGCACCATGAACCTTCTGTAGAAGACTACCCTGTAGGGGGCCGGGACCTCCACGATGATCCTTTGCTGCAGGTCGCCGATGGGAACGAGGAGTAGCTCAGACCTGTATTGGAAGCGCGTGAGCATCTCCGTAATTTCGATAGCCTTCTCGATGGACGACGTGTCGGTCAGCGGATGGCTGTGAAAGTGCACGAACTTTACGTGGGCGCCGCGCTTCATCAGGTACCACGCGGCCACGGGCGAGTCGATGCCGCCTGAGAGCAGGGTCATGGTGGTGCCGCTGACGCCTACCGGCATCCCTCCGTATCCTCGTGTCTCATCGAAGTAGACGAGGATCCCGCCCTGAATGACGTCAATGAATATTTCCAGGTCGGGATACTTGAGATTAACCCTGGCGCCGGTCAGGCTACCGACGAAGTCGCCAAGCTCCCTGTTGATCTGGTCGGACGTCGTCGGGAACCGCTTATCGGCCCTGTGCGCGGTGATCCGAAAGGTCTCGAACTTCCTGCCCTCGATCTCGGCGGGCAGAATGTCCCTTACCTCCTGGAGGTCCTGTCCGACCTTGCGCGCGGGGAAGAACTTCTCCACGCCAAAGCAGTCGTGGATTCTCGTCTTGATGGACGGCCAGTCGGCATCTTCCGGCATCGTAAGGCCGATCATCAATTGGCCCTGCCAGACCTCCTCGACGTCCGTCCCTTTGACCGACCGACGCAGATTGCCGACCAGCTTTCGGATGAACATGGGCCGGTTCTTGCCCTTCAATGCGGGCTCGTGGAACTTTGCTATGGCGTAACGCTTCACCCTGACATTGTACCCTAACGCCCGGCCGCTTCACCTTCTAGATCTCCGCGCGGTTGACACCTCAGCCCCAGGCCGCGAAAATTCGCACGCGCCAAACAATCGAGCATCAGGAGGGCATCATGGATAACGCGAAGGTCGATAAGTTTCAAGAGCGTCTCTTCACCGATCTCAACGGGGCCATGAGCTGCCTGAACAACTACATCGGCCACGGGCTGGGACTGTTTGACGTCCTTTCAAAGAGCGGGCCGATAACGTCGCAGGACTTTGCCTCCAGGGCCCGGATAATTCCGCGCTACGCCAGGGAGTGGCTCTCTTGTTTGGCCGCTGGAGAGTATCTCGATTACGAGCCGGCCACCGGTATGTTTTCGCTGCCCGAGGAGCATGCGGAGGTATTGACCAAGCCGGACAGTCCGGCATCCGCCATAGGCATTCTTGGGTTTGTACCTAGCTTTTCGGCAGTATTGCCGCGACTCATGGAAGCATTCAAGACGGGAGGCGGCGTCCCGTACGGCGACTATGGCATCGACATGATTTCGGCGCAGGGTTTCAGCACCCGGCCCACGTTCGTCAACGATTACGTGGGGACCTGGATTCCAGCAATGCCGGATATCGAGGGCCGCCTGAAGAGCGGAGGAAGGGCGGTCGAGGTTGGCTGCGGCGTCGGCTGGTCCGCCATCGCCCTGGCCAGAGGCTTTGAGGGAGTGCTGATCGACGCTGTGGACCCTGACGACCTCTCCTTGGTCGAGGCCCGCAAGAACGTTGTCGAAGCGGGAGTCGAAGACCGCATTACGTTCCACGAGACCACCATCGAAGATGCTCCCATAAGCGGTCCATACGACCTTGTTACCGCCTTCGAGTGCCTCCATGACCTGCCGTATCCTGTTCAGGCCCTCAGCCGCATGCGTGAGCTGGCAGCTCCCAACGGTGCCGTCTTGATAGCCGACGAGGCAGTCGAGGACGCCCTGGAGGACAACACGAACTTCATGGGTCATCTCCTCTACAACTTCAGCGTGCTTCACTGCTTGCCCCAGGCGATGGTCTTCAAGGACTCGGCGGCCACGGGAACGGTCATCGGACCGTCCACGGTGAAAGGCTATGCGGAGGAGGCCGGATTCTCGAGCGTCGAGCAGCTTTCCATCGAGAACCCGCAGTTCAAGTTTTACCGGCTGAATCCTTAACAGCGCATAGCGTCTAACGGACGCAACCCTGTCGTCCGACTCAGCAGTACGATCTATGGTGCCGCCAATCCGTGAACCATTGAATCGTATGACTCCAGGGCCTTTGCCAGCCTGCCTATGCCCTCGTCCAGCCGCTCGCTTTCGTACAGGGCGAAGCATATTCGCAGTGCGTGCGGGAACTTGCCTGACAAGGAAAAGGCGTTCCCCGGCCTGAAGTCCACGCCTACCTCTTGGGCAATCGGCTGAAGTGCCTCGGTGTCAAGCTCCCCGTTGAAGGTCAACCAGAAGTAGTACCCGCCGCCGGGCCTTTTGTAGCTGACCTTTGGTCCGAGGCGCGCGCGAATCGATCGGTCCATGGCGTCCTCACGCCCTCCGTACGTCTCACGGAGAAGCGCCACGTTGCCGGCAAGCAGGCCCAGGGTGATAGCGGCGTGCACCAGCGTAGACGTGAAATGGTTCAGCCCGCCGCCGCTTACGGATAGCCCCGCGTTTAGAAACCTGCCTATCAGCCTGGGGTTCGCCTGAATCCAGCCCGTTCGCAGGCCGGGGGACAGAATCTTCGAGAACGATCCCAGGGAGATTACGACGCCTGCCTCCGAGTCGTCGAGTCCGAAAAGCGGTCTGGGCGGCGGGGGGCCGTAGTGCAGCATCTGATAGACCTCGTCCGCCAGGACGAGAAAGCCGTGCCTATCCGCCAGGCGCAGCAGCTCATGGCGTCGTCCTTCCGAGAGTACCGTTCCGGTGGGGTTCTGATAGGCGGGAATCGTGTAGAGCAGCCTGGGCTTGGGGAAAGAATCGCTACGAAGCATCTCTTCCAGCGCGTCCGTCCGAAGGCCGGCCCCATCGGTCGGTACGCCAACTACGTTGAGGTGATGGTCCTCAAATATACGTTCCACGAGATAATAGGTGGGCTCCTCCACATATACGGTATCGCCGGCATTGGCGAAGAGGGTGCAGCACAGGTCCAGGCCCTGCGACGCCCCGGCCGTCAGAAACAGCGTTTCCGGCTCGACCGGGAAGCCGTATGCCGGCTGCGACGTGAGGAAGGCCGCCAGAGACTCCAGCAGTGGCCCGAACCCCTGTACGGCGCCATATTGCAGCGGCGTGGGCTCCTCTCCGCCGAGTACGTGGTCGGTGGCCTGCTTGAGAAGCGCGATCGGGTGCAGTCCGGGCGAGGGATGTCCCCAGCCAAGGTCGATGACGCCTTCGGCTATCGAAATAAGAAGCGACGGTAGAGGTTCTTTCATATCGGTAGGCCCGTTATATCGGCCCTGCCCATGAGGCAGAGGCAATCAAGTTCACGGCGCTCTTCGGGGCAGCACATAGGGTAGCACATAGCTCAGGCTCCCAGGCGATGGAGGAGAACATGAAAAAATAACCCCCTTCGTTGACATCGTTCGGCCTGGATTGCTACCCTTCTGACGCCTGGTTGGCTCTTGCCGGTGTTGCTCGCGTAAGGAGGATATCATTACTAAACAAATGGCGGCTGGTAGACCAACTTCTGATTTAATAACTATCTCAAATTCGTCATGGAGGAGTCCAGAGGGGGAAAGCCCCTTCTGGCAGAGGGCCTGGGGGATGTGCCCCAGAAACAGAAACTCCCAGGGTGGGTGTGCGGGAACAAGGCGTCTACCT
>JADFKI010000031.1 GCA_022565015.1 Chloroflexota bacterium | reverse complement strand
CTCAAGCTGCGTTGTTTCGATCACAACCTCAAGGGGATGGCGACGGAGGTCGCCGACTGGTCGCCGGTTAGAATCTTCACGATGGGGACAGGTGAAGGCACGAAGGCGGTGTTGGGCTCGCCGGGCGTCAACAGCGAATATCCCGGCAAGATCAGCCACGGCGGGTACTGGAGAGACGAGCCCGACTGGCCTTTGCCCGGGACGCGGTTCTCGCCACACTACCTGCACGGGGACGGCTCGCTATCCAGGGAAAAGCCCACGGACGGACCTTCGCAAAGCAGCTTCACGTTCGATCCAAAGGACCCGGTCCCCACGATAGGCGGAGGAATATCGGCGGCGGAGTCCATTATGCGGGCCGGCGGCTTCGACCAGCGAGGGCGTCTCGACTTCTTCGGCTGCGAGGATACGCTTCCCCTGAACTCTCGAAGCGACGTTTTGACTTTTCAGACGGGGCCGCTGGAGGCGGACGTCGAGGTAACGGGCCCCATCGAGATGCACCTGTGGGCTTCGTCTTCAGCCGTGGACACCGACTTCACCGCGAAGCTTCTGGATGTATATCCAGCCAGCGCCGATTTCCCCCAGGGGCTTGCCATCAACATCACCGACTCGATAATCAGGGCCCGCTACCGCAACGGCTTCGAAAGGCCGGAGCTCATGGAGCCCGGGCAGCCCTACGAGTTCGTGTTCAAGCTGTACCCGACGTCGAACGTCTTCAAGAAGGGCCACCGAATCCGTCTGGACATCAGCAGCAGCAACTGGCCGCGCTTCGACGTGAACCCCAACACAGGCGGGCCGCTGGGCCTGGAGCGGCGGTTCGAGATCGCCCACCAGACCGTCTACCACGACGCCGGCCGCCCGTCGCACATCGTCCTGCCGGTGCAGAGGGGATAAGCCATTCAAGTGACTTAAACGAAGGAGTCCCCTTACCTCCCGAGCCGGTTTGCCTCGCGGCTCCTGGGGTCGATCGCGTACTCGGCAACACCTTCGTGGTCGAGCTCGATGCCAAGCCCAGGCCTGTCCGAGGGCCAGATCGCCCCGTCGTGATATTCGAACATCGGCTTTATGACCTTGGGGAAGTCCTCGAACCAGGTGTGCAAACACTCCTGACGATAGAGGTTCGGAGTCGTCATGCATACGTGGAAGCCGGAGGTTATCGCCACGGGTCCTAGGGCGTCGTGGGGGCTGAAGCGTACGTAATAAGCCTCGGACATGGTGGCGATTCGTCTCAATTCGCTTATGCCGCCCGTCCACGCGATGTCGGGCATTAGGTAATCGGCCAGTCGCTGCTCTAGAATCGGCACGAAGTCGTACCGTGTGAACAGCGATTCGCCGACCGATATGGGCACGTTGGTGTTCTCGCGGACCTGCCTAAGTGCGTCATAGCTCTCCGGCGGCACCGGCTCCTCGAACCAGGTCAGGTCGAACTGCTCGAGGGCGTTGGCTGCCTTGATTGCGCTTGGCACGTCGAAGCGGGCGTGGGCGTCGACCATGAGTTCGTAGTCGGGCCCGAGGGCGTCGCGCAGCGCCCCGACCCACGTCACGGAATCGGCGATCATCTTGGGCGTCAGCCGCTCCAGCATCGACGCCCCCTGAAACGGACCGCTTCTGAGCTTGGCCCATCGGAAGGGGTCCGTCTTGATGGCCTCGTACCCCTCGGCCTTGGTCTTCAACGCAAGCTCCACGGCGTCCTCGACCCTGATGCCGTCGTACGAGGCGTCCTGCACGTGGGTGTAGAGCGGCACACTCTCTCGTACCGGGCCGCCAGCAGCTGGTACACGGGGACCCCAAGGACCTTGCCCTTGATGGCCTCGTACCCCTCGGCCTTGGTCTTCAACGCAAGCTCCACGGCGTCCTCGACCCTGATTCCGTCGTACGAGGCGTCCTGCACGTGGGTGTAGAGCGGCACACTCTCTCGTACCGGGCCGCCGAGCAGCTGGTACACGGGGACCCCAAGGACCTTGCCCTTGATGTCCCACAGCGCGATGTCTATGGCGCTGAGTGCCGCGGAGATGATGCCGCGGCCGCCAATGCGCAGGTAACGTCGAAAGATGCGCTGCCAGACCTCCTCGATGTTCGCAGGGTCTTGTCCAACGACGAGCGGCTTCACGGCCTGAATCGCCTCGGTGATGATCTGGTTGCCTATGTAGAGGGAGCACTCGCCCAGGCCCGTCACGCCCTCGTCGGTCAGGACCTCCACGAAATGCCAAGGCAGCCCGTCTCTTGGCATGGTCACGTAGCTCTTGACGTCGGTGATTTTCATATTTACCTCGGGTGCAATTTTCCGTGTGGATTCTGCGATAGTATATGGTTTGACAGGCTCTCCAACGCTTCAGTAGAGATTGTTTTACTGGATTCCGGCTTTCGCCGGAATGACAGGCACCTTGGTAAGACGTGCCCCTTGGTAAGACGTGCCCCTTGGTAATGACGGGCCGTTGGGAATCACGGGCTCCTGCTTTACCTCCTCAGCGCCCTTCCTGGCAGCGCGCCCGTGTGCTCGCCGTCGTCGATCACGACCGTGCCGTTGACGATCACGTACGGTATGCCGATGGGGAACTGCTTGGGCTCGGTGCGCGTGGCAGGCGCTCTGACGTTGTTCGCGCTGAACACGGTTATGTCGGCCTTCATGCCGTCGCGAAGAAGCCCGCGATCGTGGAGTCCAAGACGCTGCGCCGGAAAAGACGTCATCTTGCGGATCGCGTTGGGCAGCGACATCTGGTTCTCCTCGCGCACGTACTCCGAGAGGATGACGGGAAAGCAACCGTACGTGCGAGGGCTGGGGAAGTCGCCAAGAAGCACCGCGTCGCTGCCGACCATGGAGAGCGGATGGGTCACGAAGGCGGGGAGTGAGTTGCCGTTCGCGCCCATGGATATGTAGCAGGTCTGCAGGTCTTCCTCCAGAAGCAGATCACAGATTGCGTCTACGGGGTGCTGTTTGCGCATCTCCGCTATGGACGCGATGGAGTGGCCCTCGTACTGGTGGTTCTGCGGCTGCTTGAAATAGGTCAGCCAGACCTCGTGCCAGGACGTACCGCGCGGCACGACCTCCTTCTTGAGACGCTCGCGCCCCTCGTCCGAGGCCAGAACCTCCTTCAGCTTGCCGATGCCGCCGACGTGCGCCCAGTCCGGCACCATGATCAGCAGACGGGTGCTTCCGTATATATATGGATAGCTGTCGAAGGTGACGTCCTGGCCCGATTCGGCGGCGTCTTCGACCAGCCTCAACAGGCCGCGGCCACCCCCGGTGCTGGGCGCTCGTTGATAGAAGTGAGTGATGTGCACCGGAATGCCGCTGCGGGTCCCGATCTCCAGCGCTTCCTTGAAGGGGTCTAGATACATGTCTCCCAAGTGGTAACGCACGTGCGTGTGATATATGCCGCCCATATCCACGACCTGGCTGGACAGCTCCACGAGCTCGTCGGTGTCCGCGAAGTTGCCGGGAGGGTAGTCCAGGCCCGTCGAAAGACCGACGGCGCCCTCCTCCATCGCCTCTCGTATGATTGCCTTCATGTTCGCGATGTCGGCCCTGGTAGCGGGCCTGTCGTCCCAGCCTATTACGTTGATTCGCACGGGTGAGTTGCCAAGGATATAGGCGATATTCACGGCCGCCTTGCGGTCGAACATCTCCAGGTATTGCTCGACGGTCGACCATCTTCCCGGCAGCGGGGGATTGCCGTCCAGTCCTGAGTTAAGCTCAACAAAGCTGAGGAAATCGTCGTGTGAGCGAAAGGGGGCGTATGAGTTGCCGTCCACGCCGATTAGCTCGGTCGTTATGCCCTGACGGACCTTTGGATGGTGCTCGGGCTCGGATAAGATGACTAGGCCCGCGTGAGAGTGCATGTCGATGAAGCCCGGCGAGACCACGTGGTCGGCGGCATCAATCGTCCGAGCGGCCTCTACCGAGTCTGTGCTGCCCCTGAACATCCGTATCCTATCCCCCTCGACGCCGACGGACCCGTAAAAACCCGGGCTCCCCGTGCCGTCGAGGATGTATCCGTTCGTGATGAGTAGATCGAGCATTTCGGGCGACCTCCGAGGCCAACTGGGTTGATGGCATATTTAGGCTATCGGCGGCCACCCTCGCGTCGATGGAGTGGGCTAAGCCGACGCTGGGATTGTACACTCTCGCCGCCGCGCAGCCAACAAAGGCGTAGAGTGGGCCAAAATTGGGTCGGCGGCGCCCTTCCCGTTTTTCGATACGCCTTGCTATAATTCCGTATAAGGCATTATCTTTACGAATTAGGCAGTGGCCCCCTGGGCTACTTACAGCTGGATGCAGCTCTGCGGGCAGCAGATTCGTCGCCCGTACTAAGGCTGGCATGCCCAAAATCCGCCTTACAGGAGAGGTCGTAATATCATGCAGGAGATAAAGGCTACCATCACGTTGCTTGGAAGCAAGATCGCTGACATCATGGTGCGTCTTTGACCTCTCTTCGAAGGAGAAGCAGATAGCGGGGCTGGAAAAGAAGGCGTCCGATCCGTCTTTTTGGGGCGTCCCGTCGGAGGCCCAAAAGACGATGAGGAAGATGGCGACGTTACAGACTGAGGTGGATGAGTGGAGGGGTCTCGATGAGAAGGTCACCTCGTTAAGGGACCTGGTGGAGCTCGCCATGGAAGAGAAGGACAACTCTCTACTGGAGACGTTCGTTACCGAAGTGGCCGAGATCCAGGCTACACTGGACGATCTCGAATTCAAGCTCGTTCTCTCCGGGCCCTACGATAACCGAAACGCGATAATAGCTCTGCACTCCGGGGCCGGCGGCGTGGAGTCGCAGGACTGGGCCGGCATGCTGATGCGAATGTACCTGCGCTGGGCGGAACGTCGCGGTTTCAAGAGCGAGATACTGGACATTTCCACGGGAGAGGAGGCAGGCATCAAAAGCGCCGTCATCCAGATCACCGGGGACTATGCTTACGGCTACACCAAGGCAGAGCGAGGGGTACACCGTCTCGTTCGCCTTTCTCCCTTCGATGGCGATCACGCCCGCCATACCTCCTTTGCCCTGTTAGAGGTGCTTCCGGAGGTCGAGGAGGGCGTTGACGTGACCATTAACCCGGACGACATCAGGATAGATGTCTTCCGCGCAGGTGGTGCGGGAGGGCAGAGCGTCCAGAAGAACTCCACGGCGGTCAGAATCACCCACATTCCCACCGGCATTCGGGTCAGCTGTCAGAACGAGCGCTCTCAGCACCAGAACAAGGAGATCGCCATGAGAATTCTTCTGGCGCGCCTGGTGGAACGCGAGACGGAAGAGAAGGCCAAGCAGATTGCGAAGCTCAAGGGCGAGCACATTTCTCCGGAGTGGGGAAACCAGATAAGAAGCTACGTAATCCACCCCTACAGGATGGTCAAGGACCACCGAACCGGGTACGAAACCTCCGACGCCGACGCCGTTCTGGACGGCGATATCGACGGGTTCATAAAGGCCTATCTCACGTCAACGGTTGGGACGAAGCCATAGGTTTCGGGCCGCCCAGGCTCAAAAACATGTGTTAACGACCGTCCATTGTGGCCAAATCAAAGATGTGTGCACGGCATCAAAATGGAAGATTAGGATTTTAGGGTGGTGTAAACAATGCGGAAAAAGTGGTTAGTAGCGCCATTTGTTCTAATCGCCCTCGCTGCAATCGCCTGCGGCGAGGCCGTATCCCCGGGGCCGGATAACCCACAGGAGCCTGCCGAAGCACCTGCCGCTGCAGCCGTCGAGACTTTGCAAGAGTCTCCGACCGCCGAGGCCTCTCAGGCTCTTCCTCCTGCTACGATGGAGCCGCAAGCTGCCGTGGCCCCGACAGGCACTGGCCGGACCGGCGGCATATTCCGCAGGATGTGGGCCGACCCGCCGACGCTGGACCCTCATCTGACATCGGACACTACCTCCGCGGGCATCGTGGTAGAGGTGTTCAGCGGTCTCATTACGTTGGACACAGACCTCTCGTTGCAACCGGATATCGCGGAGAGGTGGGAGATCAGCGAAGATGGGACAGTGTACACCTTCTTCCTGAGGAAGAATGCGAAATTCCATGACGGCAAGTCGATAACCGCTCAAGATTTCGTCTGGTCGCTGAATCGCGCCGCAAGTCCAAGCATCGCCTCCCCCGTTGCCGCGACGTACCTCAACGACATCGTAGGGGTCAGTGAAGTGCTTGCGGGCGAGGCTACCCGCATTAGCGGAGTGAAGGCCATCGATGAGAAGACCCTCCAGATAACGATCGACGGTCCCAAGGCATATTTCCTTGCGAAGCTGACTTATCCCACGGCCTTCGTGTTGGATAAAGAGAACGTTGAATCTGCCGACAACTGGACGGACGATCCGAACGGGTCGGGCCCCTTCAAGCTGAAAGAGTACAGGGTTGGGGAGCGGATAATCCTTGAACGCAACGAGCTCTTCTATCTTGAGCCCGCGAAGCTCGATCAGGTATTCATGAACCTGGCCGGCGGTCAGGCCATGGCCATGTACGAAAACGATGAGATAGATATAACGGGCGTTGGCCTGTTTGACCTGGAAAGATTGCGAGACCCCAACGAGCCCTTGAGCAAGGACCTCCTGGTGGCGCCACCGGGTTTCAGCGTTACGTATATCGGCTTTAACACCAACGAGCCCCCCTTTGACGATCTGAATTTCCGGCTGGCGCTGAACCATGCGATCGACAAGGAGCTTATCGCGGAGGAGGTGCTGGCCGGACTGCGCGTGCCCGCATACGGAGTCCTTCCTCCAGGCTTTCCCGGATTCGACCCCGAGATAACGGGCCTGCGCTTCGATCCCGAAAAGGCCAAGAGGCTGCTGGAAGAGTCGGACTACGCCGACCCGGACGAGAGGCCCCGCATCGTGATAACCGTGCCGGGCACCGGCGGCAACATCGGTCTGGACATGGAAGTCATACTGGAGATGTGGCGTCAGAACCTGGGCGTCGAGGTCGAGATTCAGCAGGTCGAGTGGGCCACCTTCCTTCAAGACCTCAATCGAAAGCGGTTCCAGGCCTTCGCAGGACTGGCGTGGCAGGCCGACTACCCAGACCCTCAGGACTTCCTGGACATTCTGTTCCACACTGATAGCGATACCAACCACGGCGGCTACAGCAATCCCCAGGTGGACGCGATGCTGGAAGAGGCGAGAATAGAAAGGGACGTTCAGAAGCGATTCGACCTGTACAACCAGGCGGAACGGGCGATTATCAATGATGCCGCCTGGGTGCCGCTCTGGTACACGGGCGAAAGGCACCTTCTTCTGAAGCCCTACATCAAGGGCTACGCCTTAACGCCCATGACGGTGCCCAAGCTAAGGAAGATTTATATAGAAGATTAGCGGTTTCAGGGAGTGCGCACCGGACCGCCAAAGTTGTGTTTGTACGGATGGGTTCTTCGAAGAGCCTGTCGGACAGCTTAGGTTGTCGTTCTGCATAGGTTGCATGGTTCAGGGCCGGAAAAAAGACTCGCGCCACATCGATATTGGGGCTGCGGCCTTAAAAGTCAGCCCACGCAGTTGAGCAAGTCTTGGAAAGCGGTTATCCTTGCCCGAAGGCGCGCCGGAGCCTACACGGCTCGCATCGACGTTCAGACAGGTAGCGAGGTTAGATAATGTCGGTCTACATCGCTCGTAGACTACTATGGGTCCCCTTCCTGCTTTTGGCTGCCTCGATGGTGACGTTTACGCTGGGCCGCTTCGGTCCCGGCGACCCGGTCGAGGTGATCCTCGGCGTGCGCTATGACGAGCAGGCCGCCGACAACATCAGGGAGCAACTCGGGTTAAATCGTCCCTTCGCGGTCCAGTACGGTACCTACGTCTGGGGAGCGCTCCACGGGGATTTTGGAAATAGCTACAGGCATCGAGGCCGCTCCGTCCTCTCCCTGTTGGCGCCCAAGATATGGGTCTCATTTCAGGTTAACCTCGCAGCCCTGATCGTCAGCCTGGGGATAGGCTTGCCGCTTGGCTTCTGGATAGCCCACCGCCAGGGCAGGTGGGAGGACCCTGCCAGCGTGGCCGTCGCTCTCGTGCTAATGTCCGTGCCAATCATGGTGAGCATTCCCTTCGTCCTGTGGGGGCTCTGTTTGAAGCTAGACGTCATCCCCTGCTCGGGATGGGGAGGCTTTTTCGATGCCAGGATGATCGTCCCCGCCATAACCATGGGCATTCCAGGTGTCGCCGGTCTTGCCAGGCTCATGCGCGCGAGCACCCTGGAGGTGTTGGGCCAGGACTTCATCAGGACGGCCAAAGCAAAAGGTCTGTCGGCCTTTACCGTGGACTCTCGTCACATATTCAAGAATGCCATGATCCCCATCGTGACCATCCTGGCATTTTCCTTGGCCGGAATGCTGAGCACCAGCTTCATTGTAGAGACGATACTGGGTATACCCGGAATTGGTCAGTTCACCGTCGACTCCATATTTAATAGGGACTATCCCGTGATCATGGCGGTAGTCCTCTTAGGCGCCGCCGCATTTGTGGTCGCAAATCTGCTTGCAGACGTCGCGTATTCATTCATCGACCCGCGAATTCGCTACCAGTAGATGAGATTCTGACGAAATGGCGCTTTCCGAAGTCGGATTACGGCAAGAAGCAGGGGATAAGGCGAAGGGACACCTCTCCCGGGCCCTCTCCAGGCTCATGCGCAAGAAAATTGCGATGGTGTCCGTCGTCGTTCTAATCGTAGTATACGGTGCGGGCATTCTGGCGCCGGTCATCTCTCCATACGATTACACCGCTCAGGACTACACTCAGATCAGAAAGCCGCCGAGCCTCCAGCACCTGGCCGGCACCGACTTCGCCGGGCGCGATGTGTTTACTCGGGTATTATGGGGCATTCAAAACACGGTCATCATCACCGTCGTAGTCATGGCGACGGGCGGTCTCTTTATCGGGGTGGCCCTCGGTCTCATATCCGGTTATTTTGGCAGGCGGATTGACTCCCTGATCATGCGCACCGGGGAGGTCTTTGCCTCTTTTCCGGACATCCTGCTAATGATTCTGTTGGCCGCGACCCTTAGGCCGAGGTTCCTCGAGTGGGCCCGATGGCTCGAGGACAACACGGCCATCGACGGTCTCGTGCGTTCCGGGGTCGTAGACTACGTTGTAGTGTCCCTGGCCCTCGTCTCTTTCGGCTGGATCGGCATGGCGCGCCTGGTCAGGGGTCAGGTGCTATACCTCAAAGAGACTCAACACGTGGATGCGGCCAGGGCAATCGGTGCTTCGACCCCGCGTGTGCTGTTCAGGCACCTGCTTCCCAATGCGATCAGCCCGATCGTCGTGACAGTCACGATGGGAATGGGAGTCCTGATCGGTACGGAGATCATTCTGAGCTGGCTGGGCCTGGGAATTCAACCGCCACGGCCCAGCCTTGGCAGGATGCTCCTGGAAGCGGGCAATATCGGCGCGCTCAGGGAGGTCCCATGGCTCCTGCTGGCGCCGGGGCTCGTGGCGTGGACCCTGGTGCTTGCCTGGAATCTTCTGGGTGACGCCCTGAACGACGTGTTGAACCCGCGGACGCGTTAGCCATATTCGCTTGCTTGGGTCGGCAACAGCCGCAAGAGCTGCGGGTTGCGCTCCATTGGACTACTGAAATCGTAAGCGTATGAACCGAGCTTAATTCCGGGCTATTCCTCTAGTCCCCCATGAATTGGTCGCCTAATAGTTACGAATTTGATAACCCGACCGCTTTTCCCCCGCGAATACTTCCAATCCATTACAGGTTAGCTCCCATCCCGAACTGGTACATTCACTGGGCAACAGGTGTAAGTTACCCACTTGGGCTGTCCTCGGCACGCTGATAAATTCATGAGAAGGGTACGAGGACAAAATACCTCGTAGCGTGAATGTATCGGCTCAGACGTCTGTGTTGTAGATGATGCGAGGAAGGGGGTGACGAATGCCGCCGACGTTGACGAGCTATAGCCCGGTTCATCGCCGGCGCGGTCTCAGATAGTCCTCTGGGTTCTTGCGTGGGCGAGTTCGGCTTTAGGCCGGACGGCACCGGCAAATGCGCTCACCTATGCGTCTTGTAGCGTTGTTAAACTCCAACGCGGCAGCGCCGTGGCGAAAGTACGAACAAAAGCGCCACGAGCCCGAGAGGATAAATTAGATGGAGCTTGCCTCCGATATCACGCCGGAAGACCTTCAGGTCTTTCTTCAAGAGGCTGAAGAGCATTTGCAACTGCTTGACGAAGACTTTGTCAGGCTGGAAAGAGAGCAGGACAATCAGGACCTGCTCCAGGAGATTTTCAGGGCCGCCCACACGTTGAAGGGCTCCTCAGCCATGCTGGGGCACGAGCGTATGACTGCGCTGGCCCACGTCATGGAGACTCTCCTGGATAACGTCCGGAAGGGCACGCAGGAAGTCACGACGGAGGTAATCGACGCCCTGCTCCACAGTCTCGACGGACTGAACCTGCTCAAGGATGAGCTTATAGACGACGGTGCGCCCGAGACCGACGTCACAAGGGTCATAGAGGAACTTGAAAACGTGACGGGCGATGGTGAAGGCGCGGCCCGTGCAGCCAATCCGGGCAATATCAACCGACGAGTGGTCCTGGATGAACAGGCGACGGCAAAGCTAAGACTTTTCGAGGAAGTCGGTGGGAAGGCCCGGATGGTCCGGATAGCCTTCTTCAAGGAGACCAAATGGGCGGCAGTACGCTGCTTTCAGGCGCTTGATGAGCTGGCATCTCTGGGAGACGTGCTGGGTTCCAACCCTACTCAGGAAGATGTCGTGGCGGAAAGGGTGGACCATGAGCTGCTGGCGGTGATTGCCGTCGGTGCGTCTGATAGTGAGATCGAGAGCGCTGTCAGACCCATTGAGGATGTAGAGACCGTTTCGGTCGATGTCTACGATCTCGATGAGGAACAAGCCGCTGCCGATGAGCCGGAGGCACAGACCGCCGGACCCGGGGCCGCGGATGACGCGGCTTCTTCCAGGCAGCAGGGCCAGAAATCGCAGACCGTAAGGATAGATGTCGAGCGTCTCGACGACCTGATGAATATGATAGGCGAGCTAATAATAGACCGAACACGCATCGTGCAGATCAGCAAGGCGCTGGATTCTCAGTACTCCGGCGACGAGCTGATTCAGGCTCTGAGCAAGACGTCCGATCATATCGTTCGAGTCGTGGACGAGCTCAAGGAAACCACGATGCAGATACGCATGCTTCCTATCGGCACCGTGTTCAGCAGCTTCCCTCGCTTGATGAGAGACCTCGCCCAGCGTGTCAACAAGCAGGTCAACTTCACCATGGACGGACAGGACACCGAGATAGACAGGACCGTCATCGACCGCATTAAAGACCCTCTGATCCACCTGCTTCGAAACGCCCTGGACCACGGGGTTGAAACGCCCGAAGAGCGGGTCGCGAGTGGCAAACCTGAAGCGGGTAACGTCCATCTGTCAGCCTTCCACGAGCAGGGGAACATCGTGATTACGGTACAAGACGATGGGAACGGAATAGACCCCGAAAAGATCAAGCAGGCCATGGTGAAAAAGGGGCTCATATCGGCGGAGGCGGCCTCCAGACTTACCGATACAGAGGCGATGGATCTGATTTTCCTGCCTGGAGCGTCAACCGCGGCGAAAACGACCGACATCTCTGGGCGCGGTGTAGGCTTGGACATTGTCAAGTCCAATATCGAGGCGATTAACGGCTTCGTGAACATCGAGACCGTTCCCGGCGAGGGCACGAAATTCATTCTTCGCCTCCCTCTCACCCTTGCGACACTGCATGCGATGCTTGTGACGGTAAACAACACGTTGTACGCGATTCCTCTCGTTTACGTTCTCGAGGCTGTCATTCGGCAGCAGGCGGATATAAGCACTATCGAGGGAAGAGAGGCCATCCGTCTCCGGGGAAGCGTCTTGCCGCTGGTCCATCTTGGTCAAGCCCTGGGCATTCCAGGCTCACATTCCAAGGGCGGGAATCAGACCTGGGTAGTGATCGTCAAGTTCGGGGAGAAGCTTGTTGGCCTGGCAGTGGACGAGCTCACAGAGCTACAGGAAATCGTCGTGAAGTCCCTGGGCCAATATATCGGCAACGTCAAAGGAATCGCAGGCGCAAGCGTGCTGGGAGACGGCCGCGTCGTGTTAATCCTGGACGTCTCCACTCTGATGAATCTAATCATGCAGAACTCCGATAGGAGTGGAGTTTTCGCGGCGTAGAACGGAGGTAACGCCTTAAAAGAAGAACGACTGTAAGCCGGACAACAGACCATGTCCGCATTTAACGCGGACCCGGGTCCCGTGCGATCGGGAATTACAATGAAAGGACGGTAACGTGAGTACATCTTCGATCATTCTCAACGAAGCCGACCTCAAGAAATGGACAGAGCTGGTAAGCAAGGGCGTCACGAATGCCCTCAACGGCCTGTCAGATATGGTGGAAAAAGAGATCGAGATCACCAGTCTTGAGGCTCGGTACATCGCAATAAAGGACGTCGCCTACCTGGTAGGGGGTCCTGAGCAGACGACAGCAGCGATATACCTCAGCGTTTCCGGAGCGGCTGAGGGCCACATGATCGTGATTTATCGCTCGGATACGGCATTCGATCTAATAGATTTGCTGCTCGGTCAACCTTCCGGTACGACTACCGAGCTGGGGGAGATGGAGATCTCCGCGCTCGGTGAGATGGGCAACATCGTAGGCTCCTTTTTTCTCAACGCATTGGCGGATGCCACGGGGCTTAAACTGAGAGTATCTCCTCCTTCGGTAATGATGGACATGGCGGGCGCCATACTGGATGCAATATTGGCCGAGATCATGCTGGATGCGGATGAGGCCCTGGTCATGCAGACGAGCTTCGGCACTGAGGATATGCAGATAAACGGTACATTTCTTTGCTTGCCCAGCCCGAGTCTGCAGACCGCTCTGCTGGCGAATTGGAGCGGGGAATGACGACGACTCAACTGAATGCGATAGTTGTCGGCATGGGTGAGCTGCAGGTCTCCAAGGACCCTCAGGCCGTGCTGACGTGTCTGGGGCTGGGTTCGTGTATAGGATTTTCGTCCTATGATCCGGTGGCGAAGGTGGCCGGCTTGGTCCACATCGTTCTGCCCGATTCCGCTGGTAAGACGGGCGCGCTCCCAGGTAAATTCGCGGATACGGCGCTTCCCGCTTTGATAGGGGATATGGAAAGGCTGGGGGCGGAAAAGAGAAGAATGCTGGTCAGGATAACAGGCGGGGCCCAAATGTCCCTGATCGCCGGTAGTGCGGGAATCTTCAAAACGGGGGAGAGAAATCTAGAGGCAACCAAAATAGCGGCCACTGAGCACGGACTAAGGATAGCCGCCGCCGATGTCGGAGGACACAGCGGCAGAACGCTACGTTTATATGTCGAGACCGGCAAGGTCACTGTAACCACTGCCGGTACTGAGACGAAAGATCTGTAGGAGAGGATGAAATGCCAAAGGTCCTAGTTGTTGATGACGCTACGTTCATGCGGATGAAAGCGACGAAGCTTTTATCTTCCAAGGGGTATGAAGTGATTGAGGCGTCCACGGGTGCCGAGGCTGTCGAAAGCTATAAGGCCGAAAGTCCCGATGCAGTTCTACTGGACATAACTATGCCCGACATGGATGGACTGCAGGCCCTCAAGGAGATCAGAAAGATAGACCCAAATGCAAATATAGCCATGGTCACGGCGATGGGGCAACAGTCCATCGTTATGGAGGCCCTCAAGGCCGGAGCCAAGGACTTCGTGGTGAAGCCGTTCGACGCAGACAGGGTCCTGGCCGCCATCGCCAAGATTATGGCCTAGCATTAGGTGCGTGGGAGAGAAAATGAAGGAGAGGGTTAGAGTCCTCGTCGTCGACGACTCCGTATTTGCCAGGAACGCCATAACCAAGTCCCTGGAAACAGATTCGGATATTGAAGTCGTCGGCGTAGCGAGCGACGGAATCAACGCTATCGAGCAGGTCAAGGCGCTCAAACCCGATGTCGTGACATTGGACGTCAGCATGCCGCGGATGGATGGTATGGAGGCGCTGGACCGAATCATGTCCGAGTGCCCGACTCCCATAGTGATGCTCAGCGCCTTGACCGGAGAAAACACCCATGCAACCCTGGAGGCCCTGGAAAAGGGAGCCGTCGACTTCTTTCTCAAGGCGTCCGCCCTCACCCCTGCGGGCCGCAACGGCGAGTCGTCCGAGCTTATAGTCAAGGTCAAGATCGCGGCAAAGGTGCCCATCGCGAACCTTATGGCCGCCTCCAAGACCAAGCTGGCCCAGGCGGGCAATCGCAAGGTCAAAGTTAGCAGCACCGCAAGGCGAAAGATTCTCGTCATCGGCAGCTCCACCGGTGGACCCAGGGCACTGGCAGAGCTTATGCCCCAACTGCCGGCGAACCTCCCCGCCGCGATTCTAATGGTGCAGCACATGCCCGCCGAGTTTACCCGCACGCTGGCTGAACGGCTCGATCGGACCTGCGAGCTTGAAATTAGAGAGGCCAAGAGGGGCGATTCCGTCGAGTATGGCACGGCCCTGATGGCGCCGGGCGGCTACCACATGGTCGTGAAAAAAACGGGGGCTATCGACCTGAACCAGGGTCCGCTGGTATGCGGTGTTCGTCCCTCCGCCGACGTCCTTATGAAGTCGGTTGCCGAACAATACGGAAACATCAGCCTGGGAGTAATCTTGACTGGAATGGGCTCGGACGGGACGGAAGGGTCCAGGCAGATACGCCTGGTGGGTGGCAAGGTCGCGGCGGAGCACGAATCATCCTGCGCGGTCTACGGCATGCCCAGAAGTGTAATCGAGAGCGGAAACGCCGATACGGTAGCGCCTCTATCGGGGCTCGCAGACGAGATCATCCGATTGTGCAACGAATAACGGGATAGTGGAAGGATGACTGGTGCTTAACGATCAAGAGTACGCACTCATATCTCGCAAGATACTCAAGCTTATTGGAATCGATCTGTCATTTTACAAGAGTCAGCAGATGCGAAGGCGCTTGCAGGGCCTGGCCAATTCTCAGGCCGGTTCGATCGTCGAATATTGTGCGTTGGTGGAGCGTGACGAGGCCGCCCTTACAAAACTGAAGAATTTTCTGACGATTAACGTTAGTGAGTTTTTCAGAGACGCCGATCAGTTTAATCTCTTGAAGACCAAGGTAATGCCTGAGCTTCTGAAGCAGAAGTCGCATATCAACGTCTGGAGCGCGGGTTGCTCTCACGGAGGAGAGCCCTATTCCGTGGCTATCACATTGAAGGAGATTACCGGCGACGCGCGACACAGGATAGTCGCCACGGATGTCGATGAGCAGATCGTTGAGAAGGCTAAAAAAGGCGGCCCATATGTGGACGCGGACCTGGCCAACGTCGCGCCCAAGCTCGTGCTCAAGTACTTCAAGAAGGAGCCCGACGGGTACTACATAATCGACGAAATAAAGCGCATGGTCGAATTCAAGCGAAAAGACCTGCTCAAGGGCAGATTTGACTCCGGCTTCGATATGATCATGTGCAGAAACGTTGTTATCTACTTTTCCGATGAGGCAAAGACGAAGTTGTACAAGGGTTTTTGTGACGCTCTGAGCCCCAACGGCATTCTGTTCATCGGCGCGACGGAGACTCTCCTGGAAGCCAGAGAAGTGGGACTGGAAAGGCTTCATAACTGCTTTTATCAAAAGAAACGCGAAGAAAAACCTCGCCCAGCTCTAAGTAATGTGGTCAAAGCCCAAAGTTAGCCGATATAAAGTTAGCCCAGATTAGGGAGGCGGCGCCATGCGAAGGGTGTCAGCGAAAAACGCAAAAGAGGGAATGGTCCTTGAGCGGCCCGTCTTCGATAGCCAGGGTTACGAGCTAATCGAGTCCGGTTCAACGATTGATGACGAGATTCTGCGCACCCTGAGCATATACGGAATCTCCGAGCTCATAATTAACGACTGGCGCGTCGACGACGTGCCGGTCCAGACTCTCATTTCACCTGAGCTGGAGGGAATGGCCACCCAAGCCCTGCGCGTCATAATCGCCGAGTCTCAGGGCAGCAAGTTCATTGAGGAGGCCCTGCTGGAGGAGGCCGAAAGTCCCATTTTCCAGATGACCAGGGAGCTGTTTCCAGAGGTCATCGGAGAGATGAACGCGTCCGGCTGCCAGCAATTGAGCGACTACCCATTCGTTCAGCCCGCGAAGACCGCCAGCCTGTCGCTGCTCATGGGCAGACGGCTTGGCATGGGCATGCTGGAGCTTCCCGGTCTGGGAATGGCCGCCTTGATGAAAGACCTGGGCGGACTTCTCCTACCGGCTGGTGTGCTGGACAAGGCAGAGCCTTCGGAATCAGAGCTGTTGGAGGTCCACAAGCACCCGGGGTACGGCGCCGAGATAATCAGCCAGCTAGAACGCTTTGGCCCGGAAGTCGCTGAAGCTATCTTCTACCACCATGAGCGGTGGGACGGTAGCGGTTACCCCGAAGGCCTAAAGAAAGAAGATATACCAACCTCGGCCAGGATCATCGCGCTTTGCGATTCCTACTATGAGCTCGTCTCGAAACGGCCGGACAGCCCCTCCATAATGCCGCACGAAGCAATCGAATACGTGATGGCCTACAGCGGGGATCTATTCGACCCGAAAATAGTCGAGATATTCGTCAGACAGGTCCCGCTGTACCCAACCGGCGTGACGGTGAAGTTGAATTCAGGTGAGGTCGGGATAGTATCCGACTCCAACCTCGGCTACATAGGGCGTCCCACGGTCCGCATCTGCTACGACGAGGAAGGAAAGCCTCTCAAAGAGCCATATGACCTGAGCCTCGCTCAGCCGGAGAACCAGGGCCGTATGGTTGTACAGATTGTAGATTACTAATGAGCAGTGACAACAAGGTACTCTCTCAAGAAGAGATCGACGCCATGCTGTCCGGGGGGTCATCCGATGGGGGTGACTCCTCGGACGAGGCTGAGCCCGCGGCGCCACCCGCCGCCGCGGCCGAACCGGCTCCCGTAGCAGTTGCTCCGGCTCCTGTGGCGGCTGCTCCGGCTCCAGTAGCGGCGGCGCCTGCCCTACCCGACGAGACCCGAGAGATGTTGGGCCGGATGTCGGAGCGCCTCGAGACTCTGGGCGCCGCAATGGAGAGAATAGCCCAGCTGGAGAGAGGTCTTACGGAGACCAATGCCGCCATGAGGCTCATGCATCAGGACATGCAGACAATGGCCGGCCAGGTGCAACTGGTGAGCAGCAGAGTCGAGGGCATTCTCTCAAACCTGAAGGCGACACTGGGGTATCGCGCTCAAACCACCTACGTTTGCGCGTCCTGCCAGACCAAGGGTGAGGTGGCCGCCCAGGTGAAATGCACCCACTGTGGACAGGATAACTGGTGGGGCTGGTGGCCGTCCAAATAGAGATCGAGGCGGCATGCACGGCGAGCGATCGTCGGGTCTGGCAGAGTATGGTCATTTTCTTGGCGAAGGCTCAATGTCAGGCGGACGCCTAAGAGATGATGCCGAGAACGAGCATGTTGCGGAGTGATAGATGAAGGAAGAATACGTAAATGCCTTCCTTGTCCCGGCCCAATTGGTTTGGGAGAAAGAGTTGGCCTGCCCTCTCGAATTCGTGGGCGCCGAGATGATTTCAAACATGTTCACAACGGCGGAGCTCACCGTCATTATTGGGGTCAGTGGGGACCTTGAAGGCAGCGTACTCTACGATTTTGGAAACGGAACAAGTCTGGCCCTTGCCGGTCGAATGATGGGCGAAGCCATTGCAGAACACAACGATGTGTCCCTTTCGGCGGTTGGGGAGCTGGCTAATATGATTACCGGAAACGCCGCGACTCAACTGTCCAATGCGGGGTATAGCTGCACCATAAGCCCCCCGATTATGATTGAAATGATTGGAAGTAGGATAGCTACTGTTGGAGGGGCCCAGATTCTGGCGACCTTCAACAGCGAGCTGGGTGAGCTCAATATTCGTATCAGCTTGAAAGAGAGCCAGGGGCCGGGGAATGGCTTCAACAAAGGTGGCAAGTGTATAAGAAGGAAATTGTTAGCGCGTTTGTCGAGCCCGCTCAAAGTGTTTGGAAAAAAGAGCTAGGACACGGTCTGAAGGCCCAGGCTGTGGAAACCGCCGCCCAGACTTTCACTACCGAGGACATCACCGCGGTCATAAGCTTCCAGGGGCAGGTGACTGGGACGGTGCTCTACGGCTTCAGCAAGATTACCGCACGCACCATCGTCAGCGCCATGCTGGGCCAAGAGGTGCCCGACCTGGACGAGGTCGCCAACTCGGCCCTGAGCGAGCTGGCCATGATGATGACGGTACGGGCCACGGCCGAGCTGTCGGCTGCCGGTTATGACTGCCAGTTTAGTACGCCGGTGGTTGTGGACGTGCCGGGAACGGTCCTGAACATAAGCAGCAGCCAGATGAGAATGAGCTTTGCCAGCGACCTTGGTCTGCTGAGTATCCGAATCGCTCTCGCAGACAACTCACACGACGACGAGGACTCCCTCGACTGGCTCTGGCAAAGGTGGCGCTAGCTCAGTCTGTGAGTCGGCCGGGGCTTCAGTCTACTCGAACCTCTTGCCTATCGCCTCGATCGCAGCGTAAAAGGCATCCCTCAGTTGGTCGGCTATGCCGGCTCGGGAGCGGCAGCTGCCCACGGTCGTAGTCTCGCTTCC
>JADFKI010000255.1 GCA_022565015.1 Chloroflexota bacterium | reverse complement strand
GTCGTCTCTATGTCGTTGAAGGGTGCGATCAGGACCTCGTCTTGGACCGAGCGGGGAATGCCGGCGGTGTCGGGCTTGGCCTGCGGAAAGTCGGGTGGATCGGACGGCGCCATGCTCATCAAGGCGTAGTCGTGCATGCCGTGGAAGCCGCCCTCGAACTTCAGGATCTTGTCCCGGCGTCGAAACGCGCGGGCCGTGCGAAGGGCGTAGAATGTCGCCTCGGTGCCGGAGCTGCTGAAACGTACCTTCTCGGCACATGGCACCGCCCTGGATATCTCCTCTGCCAGCAGTATTGCGGGCTCGTTGTCGGCGAAAAACGTCGTGCCCTTGTCCAGCTGTCGGCGCACGGCGTCGGCAACCTCTTGATTGGCGTGTCCTATTAGCATCGGCCCCGAGCCGAGGAGGAAATCCACGTACTCGTTTCCGCTGACGTCTCGGACTCTGCCGCCCTTGCCGTCCCGAATGACGAGGCCGCCCCAGGCATTGCCCAGTGAGCCGCCCGGCAGGAACTGCTGCGCCTTTTCAACAAGCTCACGCTCTTCCGGGGAAACTACGCGCTCAGGCACTTCTGTCCTCCTAATAAGCTCCAGCCGACCAGCTACTCTGTCTCCGACGACTCAATAATTTCAGACGTCCGCCTACTCTATTCGTGCCGAAATCTTGGCGTAAAACTGCGTTTTCGTGGCCGCGATTATACCAGAGCCCCAAGGCTGGCGAAAGCGGCTCTTTCTAAACTATAATGAGCGCCGTATTAGACATATCTGAAACTTATATGCCGGTCTTGCCGGCCGAAGAAAATCTATTGAATTGCCTCATATCACTCGCCTGAGGCGGGCAGAGGAGCACTCATGGAGATCAAAGTACTCTCGGGCGACATAACTCAGCAGAGCGTGGGCGCAATCGTCGTCAACCTCTTTGAAGGCGTAACCTCGCCTGGAGGCGCAACTGGTGCGGCGGACCGCGCGCTGGACGGAGCGATAACGAAGCTGATCGAAGAGGGAGAGATAAAGGGCAAGCGGGGAGAGATGACGCTGATTCATACGCTGGACAAGATGGCGCCGGGCAGGGTTCTCGTTGCGGGTCTTGGTAAGGAAAAGGACTTCGACCTGGACAGGGTCAGGGCCGTCGCCGCAGAGAGCTGCCGGCGGCTGAGACGCGCGGGCGTTCAGACCGTGGCGACTATCGTCCACGGCGCCGGCGCAGGCGGGCTCGACGTAAGAGGAGCCGCGCAAAGCGTTGCCGAAGGGACGATCCTCGGCCTCTATCGCTTCGACAACTACAAGTCCAATGACGGCGGCACCGACATCGCGGAATTGACGATCGTCGAGGCGAACGCCGACATGCTGTCGGACCTGGAGGCCGGCGTCGCAGAAGGTCGAGCCATAGGGGATGCCGTGAACTTCTGTCGGGACATGGCAAATGAGCCCGCAAACGCCATGACGCCCTCGGAGATGTCCGAGAGGGCGCTTCAGGTCGCCAACGAGGGCGGAATGGAGCTTGAGGTGTTGGACAAGCCCCAGATGGCTGAGCTTGGTATGGGCGCCCTGTTAGGCGTGGCACAGGGAAGCGAAGAGCCGCCCAAGTTTATCATTCTCAAGTACGCCGGAGACCCCGGTAATCCGGAGAACACGCTGGGCATCCTTGGCAAGGGCATAACCTTCGACAGCGGTGGGCTGGATATCAAGGGCGCCGCCGGCATGTCCACGATGAAGGGCGATATGGCCGGCGGGGCCTCGGTAATCGCGGCCATGAAAGCCATCGGGCAGCTCAAGCCGAAGATCAACATCACGGCCATTGTCCCGGCGACTGAGAACATGCCGGGCGGTCGGGCTCAGCGTCCCGGCGACGTCGTCAGGGCCATGAACGGCAAGACGATTGAAATCGATAATACGGACGCCGAAGGCAGGCTGGTCCTGGCCGATGCCGTCGCATACGCCTGCTCCATCGGCATCAAAAGAATCGTGGACGTCGCTACGCTCACCGGGGCCGTTGTAGTTGCCCTTGGAGACAAGTGCATTGGGGCCTTTGGAAACGACCAGGATTTTACCGACGCCGTGGTCGCCGCCGGAAATGAGGTCGGGGAGCGGATGTGGCAATTGCCGACCTACGACGATTACAAAGACCAGTACAAGAGCGACATCGCCGACATCAAGAACACTGGAGGTCGCGGCGCAGGTTCCATCACGGGCGCCCTTATAATCGGCGAGTTCAACGACGGCGCTTCATGGGTGCATCTCGATATTGCGGGTACCGCCCGTTCCAGCGCCGTAAAAGGATATAACATTAAGGGCGCCACCGGCGTTCCGGTCCGGACCCTGGTCAATCTGGCCAAGCAGCTAGCGAAGACGTAACTTTGATGTCCATCGCGCGATAGGCCTTTCCAGACCTAATCATGACCAACTTTGTCCTGATAAATTGATTCACGCGGTCGCATATGTTAGTATGCTTGAAATTTCCAGTGGGGGCCCATTGTCATGACTATTACGACTGGATGGACCTTCATCACGAATCACGGCTTGGTCCTGAGTTACATATTCCACAACTCCCGGAGTACCGCCCGTGAGATAGCCAATTATATTGGTGTTACGGAGCGGACCACTCATAAGATTATCTCCGACCTGGAGCAGGAGGGGTATATCGAACGCCGCAAGGCGGGGCGTAGGAACGTGTATCGCGTGGATCCAACACTTCCATTACGCCACCACACGAAACAGGACGTGATGGTTGAAGATGTCCTGGAGGCGTTGACCGCGAAGGACACTCCGAGAAGTGATGCGGCTCGAATGCTGGAGCCTCGGTCGGCGTAAGCTCGGCATCGGAATTCGAATCATCTCCTCATTGTGAATCGGCGTCCGTCCGGTGTGATGTTGACCGGCGCCGCGGCGCGATGCTAGAATTCGTCGTGTGTGGTGAGCGTGGCCAAGCGGTTAAGGCGCCAGGTTGTGGCCCTGGAGATCGAGGGTTCAAATCCCTTCGCTCACCCCATTTTCATGCAAAGGACTCCTCTTTGCGTTCGCACGCCCGTTTCATTGGAGGGAACCTTAGTGTCTCAGATATTTAAAGACGTAGTCGAGCTGCGTCGAGGCGACTCCGAAGGCAATAGTATGGTCGTGAAGCTGACGACCGACGGCGGAACGGTCATCCACGCCATCGCCGTGCCCCAGGACTGGCCGTCTCGGACGGGCCCGACCTGGACGTACCTGTTCGAGAACGAGGGCCTGACGCTCATAGACGCCGGCTCCACCGGCTCCTACGCCGCCCTGGAAGATGGAATCGCGCAGGCGGGTTTCACGGTTAGCGACATCGAGCGCGTCGTCATAACCCACGGCCACGTCGATCATGACGGAGCGGCGGGCGAGCTTGCCCAGGAGGCCGACGCGGAGATCTGGGCCCACGAGATCTATTCCCACCTATTGCCCTATAATCCGTGGGACATCCAGCGAAAGGCAGTTTCCCCCATTCAACAGGAGATGCGCAGGGTTACTGGGGAGAACACCCAGAGCCACGATTCGGCCGGCCCTCGACACTCCGAGTACAGGACCCGCCACGAGCACTACATCGGCAAGCGGAAAGGCTACGAAGTCAAAGGCAATATTCAGGACGGGGATAGCCTGGGAGGGCTCCGGTTCATGCACACTCCGGGACACTCTCCCGACGAGATATGCGCGACGCTGGACGGCGCCGTCTTCACCGGAGACCATGTGCTGCCCGAGATTACGCCCCATCCCACCACCAAGGCCCACTATTCTGATGACATCAAGGACAGACTACCCGAAGCGTACCGCGACGAAGACTCATTCTACGGACTGAACACCTATCTGAAATCGCTCAAGAATGTGGCGGACCTTGGCCGGGAGATGGCCGTGCTTCCGGCGCACCGCCTATTCAATAAAGGCAGATATAACTTCCAGACCGTGAGCAGGGCATCTGAGATCATTCGGCACCACGGCCGCAGGTTGGGCCGCATTGTTAACAGGGTCGGGCGCGACGGGACCTCTCTCGAGGCCCTGACCCGCGGGTTTTTCGCCAGACGAAAGCTGATAGGCGGAAACCTTTACGCCGCAATGTCTGAGGTCGTGGCTCACATCGAGCTGCTGGAGGACATCGGGGATATCCGGCTGGCGGACGACCGGGGCATTCACTCCACGGGGAGCGAGAATTACAAGCAGCTCATACACGAGCTGACCTCATAGCGTTTCGCACCGAATCGCGCTAACATAGCGTTGGTGCCTATGGATGCCTCTCTTCCAATGAACCACTCTAAGGCGTATCGGAAGAAATCGCGTTAATATAGCGCCGGTGAATTAGCGTCGCATCTCTATCGGGGACCTACCCTGTTTTAGCTGTGAAAACGGGTCTCCATCAAGGTCATAACAAGTCGTAGCAAAGAAAACGCGCCTGTAGCTCAATGGACAGAGCATCGGTCTTCGGAACCGAGGGTTGGGGGTTCGAATCCCTTCAGGCGCGCCACCGCTTTACCGCATAACGATGGGGCTGTTGGTCATTTCTAGAGACCACTTTCATTGTCCACTAAACGTCTTTTGCCGACATTGCTAATACAAGGGTTCCTGGATTTCTATGCTGACAACATCAAGACCTTTATTCTCAAACGTTTCCCAGTCAAGAACCAGATGAATAGTTGCTTCAATTCTACGTTCTGAATACTCTGTCTGATATCCGGGAAGATGGGCGATAACAGACAATTGGCCGCTCCAGGTAGATTCGACAAAGATGTCTCCACCAGGAAGGGCGGTAGCACCACTGATCTCGTAAATACCAATATCCTCAACGACATCTGGTTCCACATAGAAGGCATCAGGGACACCAAAGTCATGGGGGTCGAGTTCCGTAGACAGGGCATATTCATTGAGCGCGACGTCAACGTCAGATGAAGCAATCGACATAAGGTCGATTTTTCCGCTTTCGAGTTGGGATCTGACTTCCTCGAGAGCATTCAACTTAGGAAGTAAAAACCGTTCTGCAAAATCTGAGAATGAATCATATAGGACTACAGAATCTTCATTCATTCCGGCATTTTTGAGATCGACCTTGAGGTCTGAATGGAGTTCGACTGTCCCTTTGCTCTCCTTGAAACCGCTGTCCCCTGTAATCAGAGCTGCGGGTTCACGTGAACCCTTTATCCGTTCTAGTACCTACCATCATAAATCAGCGTAACGTTGTTTGAGGCCGCCGGGATGCACTACGGTCTTGGTCCACTCAAAGGGTATTGGATGCTCGTTGCGGGCATCGGTGAATCGGTCAATGGCTTGGC
>JADFKI010000254.1 GCA_022565015.1 Chloroflexota bacterium | reverse complement strand
GTCCATCCCGGGCGGCATGTTCATGAGGGGCATCACGTTACCGACCTTTGGCTCAACGCGCGGGCCGCTTTCCACCACGTCACCCGCCGTAAGACCCGCCGGCGCGAGGATATATCGTTTCTCTCCATCCGAGTATTCAATCAAGGCGATGTGGCACGTGCGGTTTGGATCGTACTCGATCGCTTTGACCGTTCCCGGCATGCCGTCCTTGTTCCGTGCGAAATCAATCCGCCGGTAAATACGACGCCCACCACCGCCGCGGTGCCGAAGAGCCACAGGTACCAGAACTCGGTCATCGATTCGGACAGCGACATGAGCACGACGGTCATCTTCGGCAGCTTGACCCCTTTGCGACTGAACAGCGGCGTAAAGCGAGGCAAGACCCAGGTGATGAGAAAGATCGTCACCCCCAGGGCCATGACGACCATCACGGCGGGATAGGCCATGGCCGAGCGAACTTTGGCCCGCAGCTCGAGCCCCTTGCGAAGATAGGTGGCGATGCGATCGAGCATGACGGCCAGGGTGCCCGTCGATTCGCTGGCCCGAACCAGGGAGACGTAGGTCGTGTCGAACAGCTTGGGATGGCGTGCCAGGGTGGCGGAGAAATCCTCGCCCGCCTCGACGCCGGCCTTGAGATTCTTGAGCGTCCAGCGCAGGGTGGCGTTGGTTTCCTGTTCGATGATGCTTTCCAGGGCGGAGGCCAGGGGCACGCCGGTCTCGATCATGATCGACAACTGCGTCGTCATGTAGATGATCTCGTCCCTGCGGACCCGGCCGCCGAGGGCGTCGTCGTCGTCCTCGCCCAGGTCCAGGATCGTGAACCCGTCGCGGTTGAGCTGTTGCGTGGCCTCTTCGAGGCTCGTCGCATCGAGGGTGCCTTCGTGGGTGTTGCCCAGAGGGTCGGGGACTGTGTAGGCGAAGGACCTGGCGGCGGTCCGGTCCGATGTCGTCGAGACACTCGCGGCGAAGCTCGACGCCTTTCCACGAGGTGAAGACGTCGCGCCTGGTCAGCGAAAAGCTCAGCGAGCTTGGCATCGACCACGAAAGCGGTATCGCCCTCACGGGTATTAAGGGTTACCTGCGTGGAGGGCAGCCGGGCCCGACCGTCGGCGTCATCGGCGAGCTGGACTCGCTTCGTGTTCTCGAACATGCCCATGCCGACCCGGAGACGGGCGCGGCCCACGCGTGCGGCCACCATTGCCAGATCGGCATGATGCTCGGAGCGGCCGTTGGGCTCATGGTCCCGGACGTCAAAGAGGCATTGTCGGGGAGCGTCGCTTTGATGGCGCTGCCCGCAGAGGAGTTCATAGACGTCCAGTATCGCTGGGGACTGCATAAAGAAGGCAAGCTCGGCCTCATGGCCGGCAAGCAGGAGTTCATTCGGCTGGGCGCGTTCGACGATGTGGACATGGCCATGATGGTCCACACCGCATCGACCGATGACGATAGCGCGAAGTTCGCCCTCGGCGGCACGAGCAACGGCCATGTCGTGAAGTACATCCAGTTCATCGGCAAGGCCGCCCACGCCGGAAGCTCACCCCATCTGGGCGTCAACGCGCTACAGGCGGCGATGGTCGCGCTCAACGCGTTGAACACTCAGCGGGAGACCTTGAAGAACGAGGACATGATACGGCTGCACGGCGTCATGACCCAGGGGGGCGCGGCCGTCAACTCGATACCCGCCGACGTTCGCTACGAGGGCCGCGTCAGGGGGCGCAACGCCGAGGTCATCGCCGACGCCAACAACAAGATGGACCGCTGCATGAGGGCGGGTGCGCTTGCCATGGGCGCCAAGGTCAACATCGTTACGCTGCCGGGCTACCTGCCCATGATCAACAATCCGACGCTGATGGACCTTTTCAAGGGCAACGCCGTGGAGCTCGTCGGCGAGTCGAGCGTGAAGGTCTACGACGCCGACAGGAACAGGGGCGGCTCGACCGATATGGGAGACCTCAGCCAGATTATGCCGGTCGTCCATCCCTATACGGGCGCCGCGACCGGCACGGGCCACGGCACCGACTACATCGTCCAGGACTACGTTCAGGCGGTCATCAATCCGGCCAAGGCGATGGCCATGACGATCATCGACCTTCTGTCCGAGGGCGCGGGCACGGCCAAGGGCGTCATCGAGGAGCACACCCCCACGATGACCAAGGACCAGTACCTGGCCCTCCAGAGCTCCCGCCTGACCGAGGAGCTATACGAGGGGAAGTAGCACACTCTCGGGCAGTCATGAATGGCGGATGCAGATAAATCAAACTCCCAAGTGGTTTGGGGAATCTCTCCGGGGTTCATTTTGACTCTAGGACTCTCATTCCGGTGACGGTCGCAAAGTAGGTCCCGCCTTACTCGATCACCAGCAATTTGCCTGATACGATTATATTCCGATATTATGGGATTAGGGTCAGTAACTGAGCTTAGGCATGATCTGATGGCAGCATCAATAGCAGTCCTATTAGGTAGGGAATTTAGCATTCCGCCAATTGAGGCATTCCCGACGAGCCTCTCTGTGTTGAACCTGTCCGGTTTGGAGGATGAATTAGACAAGGCATCTACTGAACGACTTCGTACGCTTGAGAAGCAATTCCATAACGATGTCCATATTGAATATGCTCTACGTGCACGGAAAACGGAATCATTTCAAGAATATCTGCTTCAGTCGTATCGTAGAGCGGTGAGTTACTACGTTGAATCTTCTATTATCGTGTGGCGCGCACTGAATCACGATTATGATAGGCTCCTAAGTCTTTCCCATATTGCGAGCAGTACGCTGGAAAAGGCATTCTTTCTCAACTCCGAAAATCTCAGACGAGACCCCTTCATAGAATCTGTTACCGGCCTGAGAGTTCTGGCCAAAGTCGCTGAATGGGTCATACTGGCAGAGAAATCTAAGAGCGCAGGCGTTCCTCCGATTGACTACTTAAGTAAGATATCGCTCGTAACATTTCTTACCTGGGCAGTCCTTGCATACATAACGGGTCAGGTCAAACGTCCAATTAGGGCCAATGTCGAAGAAATTACCAAGGCGATCAGATACCTTGCGGATGAAATTTATCACGATGCAATTGCCAAGGGTCTACCCGAAATGGTTGGAGAAGAGCAAGAATGGTTCTGGTGCGTTGAGTGGCAGGGAGGGGCCGTTGAAGCAGAGCTCGATAAGCTGTCTGGCGATGTCGAGTCCTTCGGTTCAGCCGAAGGACTTATCCGCGACCTAAATCATCCGTAGTTCGGCATGCAGTTTGACCGGACGAACCGCTTCAAGAGAGCCTACCGAAGGCTAAGTTCTACTGACAAGGGCATCGTTGACGAAGCGATCAGGCGTTTTGAGAATAACCCTCTACACCCGAGTCTGAGAGTTGAGAAAGTTGCCGGCCACGGGTCTGCGTGGAGCATCAGAGCGTCGCGGAGAGTTCGCTGCACTTTTGAATGAGGACGGAAATCTAGCTGACTTAAGAAACGCTGAGCGGATACTCTTGCTCGATGTTGGTGGTCACGAAATTTACAGGCGGAGCTAAATTGCCGCATTTGTGGCAGTCCATTCCGGCACATGCGATTCGAATCTCCCCCACTAGCCCACGAACCACCGGGCGAGCTCGTCGCGGTTCTTGTCGAGCCAGGCTATGTTAAGGCTGATCCGCTCCAGCGACTGCCGAACGCTCCTCTCGGCTCCCGGCACGGGATGGTCGGTGAAGAACCTCTCGACGTCTTCTCGTCGCTCGGGGGTCGTGAATCCCGACGTGACGCCCACCAAGCGCATGAGGGCAAAGCCGCCCTCACCGTAGCGGCGGTCGAACTCGTCCCAGTTCACTTTCATGAAATCCCACGCCAGATCTCGGCCTTGCCTGCTGCCCGCGACCATGGCCACGGCGCTTATTGTCTCGTGGACGCGCAGCTCGTCCGTAAGCGACCTCTCCAGGGTCTCCTGAAGGAGCTCAGGCTGCTCGAAGCTGGAGACCCCACCCAGGAGGCGCACCTGCTCCTCCTGCAGCGAGGAGTTCCCTCTGGCCTCCCACATGGCGTCGTATGTCGACCTGTCGCCTCGCTTTGCCGCCAGCGAAAACACCATGCCCCGAAGGTCGGGAGACAGGTTGGAAGGGTCACGTAAATAGCTCTGGAATCTTACTGACGCCTCCCTCAGGGTATCCTCGTCCTCGTACTGACCGAGAGTGCTCAGGGCCGTGCTTCTCAGCAGGGCGTCCAGGTGGCTTTCGCCGGGGCGAGCGTCCCATCCGATGCTGGCCCCTATGGGCTTGAAAATGCGTCGCGCGAAGGCCTGATAGCTCGAAAAGAACGACTCTCCAGCAAGAAGAGCGTCCACGCCGTCCAGGTTGCCGGCCAGGTCTGCACACACCGACGCGCTGGTCTCGTTTTTATAAGCCTCGGCGATTGTGAGAAAATCCGTCGCCGAGATCATTCCCGCCCTGCTCAGAGCATAGGCGTCGCTCTGAATGCCAAGCCGGTCGGGGGCCGGCAGCGACCCGTCCTGTATTGGACCGATGAGCCTTTGAAGATCTCCCGATTCGTATTTGACGCGGTAAAAGCCGGTCTGCTCTGGGTTGACCTTCACCCATACGCCCGGTCCGGTCGGCCCGACACTAACCTTGACAGTGCCGGTGCGTTCGCTGACGAGCTCAGCGGGAGCCTCCGGATGGTCCGCCGTATCCACCCTTACCGGCACGCGCCAGAGGCCGTCGTCTGTTTCATCCGAAAGGATGTCCTCGTAGACGAACCTGCGCTGCGACAGCGACACCTCGATTCCGGTTGCATCGCGCTTTATGCTCGTCTCCAGCACCGGATAGCCCATCTGGCTGGTCCACGAATCCATCACGTCGGCAACAGGCTGGCCCGAGGCGGCGCCCAGGGCGTTCCAAAGGTCTACAGTCTTCGCATTGGAGTACTGGTGCTTCGTCAGGTAGTCGTGGAGGCCTGCCCGAAACTTGTCGGCCCCGATATAGCTCTCCAGCATACGAAGCACCGCCGCGCCCTTGCTATAGCTGATGGCGTCGAAGAGCTGCTCGATGCCGGCGGGATCGTTGACCTCCTGCTCGATTGGGTGGGAGCTCCTCAGGCCGTCCAGGCTCAGGCCCCGGTTTGTGTCCGCTGATACGAACTGCGTCCAGACCTCCCACTCCGGGAACAGCGCATCAGTGGCCTTGTCTCCCATCCAGGACGCGAAGCTCTCGTTGAGCCAGAGGTCGTTCCACCAGGACATCGTCACGAGGTCGCCAAACCACATGTGCGCCATCTCGTGGGCGATGATCCCCGCGACGGTCT
>JADFKI010000253.1 GCA_022565015.1 Chloroflexota bacterium | reverse complement strand
GCTCAAGAAGGGCGCTCCCAGGGCGATGTGCTCGCCCCACACGCAGTGCACCGGCTCCTCGCCCTCGTTGGTAAGCACCTGGTCCAGATGCAGCACCGCCGAGCCACTGTTCAGAGTCAACGTCTTCTCGAAGAAAAACGGGGTGCGATAGGTTCTAACCCAACAGCGCAGGCTGACCTTGTCGGGGCTGTCCTCGACGATAGCCGCGTCCCAGGGCATCGTGTTTACCTCGGCGTGAAGCCCCATATCGGCGCCGGCGTATCGAGAAGGGAAGCCGCCGCCGGGCAGCACGGTCTGCCAGCCACCCTCGTAGAAGTCCATCCACACCCCAACTCCATCGCCCGTCGTTGGTGTGAACGCACGCGGGTCACGAACGCCCCAGTCGGAGCGCCAGAGGAAGTCGGTGTCCGTCGGCTTGTGCACGAAGGAATATATGTCCGCGCCCTTGTCGATGAGCACGACGATGCGCACCAGCTCATTCTCGATGATAGCCGTCTTCAGGCCGCGATAGGTCCAAGAGTCGGAGATGCGGCATCCGTGGGTGCGCTCTAACTGGTAGTGCATGGGCAGGGCTCCGTTGGAAGAGATGGGCAATGTTGACGTGGAGGATTATAGGCGGAATGCCTTCGAGGTGTCGACCAGGGTACCCCTAGACACACTTTAGGCCGACGTCTGTGCCTCTACCGTCTCGAAGCCTCTTTCAGGACGGGTGCGAGCGCTTCACGAAGAGTCGGAAGATATGTGCCGGACGAGGCGCTCGGCGATGCCCGTGTAGGTGGCGGGCGTGAGCTCCAGCAGGCGGTTCTTGTCGTCTTCGGGAAGGTCGAGGCCCTCCAGGAACTTTCGCATGCCGTCTCTCGTAATCCCCTGCCCTCGCGTCAGGTCCTTCATGGTCTCGTAGGCGTCCGGGATACCGTTCTTACGCAACACGGTCTGCACGGCCTCGGCAAGGACCTCCCACGAACCCTCGAGCTCGGCGCGAAGCATGACTTCATCGGCTTCGACCCCCCGCAGTCCGCGAATCGCAGACTTGATGCCCACCAGGCTGTGCCCGATGGCGGGGCCAATGTTTCGCATGGCCGAGGAGTCGGACAGGTCCCGCTGCATTCTGGACACCGGCAGCTTCGTTGACAGGTGCTCCAGGAGGGAGTTGCTGACGCCGATGTTGGCCTCGGAGTTCTCGAAGTTGATCGGGTTGACCTTGTGTGGCATCGTCGAAGAGCCGACCTCGCCCTTCACGGCCGTCTGCTTGAACACCCCCAGCGAAATGTAGCTCCACATATCGCGGTCGAAGTCCAGAGAGATAGAGTTAAACCTGATCAGGCCGTGAAAGAGCTCGGCCAGAAAATCGTGGGGCTCGATCTGGGTAGTAAGTGGATTGTGCGTAAGACCCAGGCCCTCCACGAACTCCCGGGATATCTCCTCCCAGGGCGCTTCGGGATAGGCGACGGCATGAGCGTTGTAGCTGCCCACGGCCCCGTTGAACTTGCCCAGGTATTCGGCGTTTTGAATCTGGTCGATTTGCCGCCGCCAACGATGGACGAAGACGGCCATCTCTTTGCCCAACGTAGATGGAGACGCAGGCTGTCCGTGTGTTCGCGTCAGCAGAGGTGTGGCCCTGGTCGCCTCGGCGACTTCGGCTACCTTCTCGACGAGCGCCCGTGCCTGGGGAAGCCACTCGTCCTCGATGCCGCCCCTGACCATGAGGGCATAAGAGAGGTTGTTGATGTCCTCCGAGGTGCAGCAGAAGTGTATCCACTGGCCCACGTCCTCCAGTGAGCTGCCTTTGAGCCTCTCCTGCAGGTAGTACTCCACCGCCTTGACGTCGTGGTTGGTCGTCCTCTCGATCTCCTTGATTCTCTGGGCGGACTCGTCGTCGAAGTCTCCCACCAGGCTCTTCAGGTACTCGACTTCGCCGTCGGTTAGCGAACGCATGCCTTCTATCTCGGGCCGCCGGGACATCGCCACGAGCCACTCGATTTCGATGAGAACGCGATGCTTGATGAGCGCCCACTCCGACAGGTAGTCGGCGAGGCCGGCCACCTGAGAGGCGTAGCGCCCATCCAGCGGTGTCAAAGCTCTTAGCGACATATCATATTCACGCGGTGAAGATCACAGTTCAATCTGAACACAGTATATAGGGCCGAAGCGTTTGAAAATTCCGTGACCCTAATTCCCCATCATGGCACCCACACCTTGCGCCACGGCCTTATCGTACACGACCTTGGCCACCGCTATATCCCATAACGCCATGCCCAGGGACTTGAAGATCGTCACGTCGTCATCGAAGCGCCGTCCCGGCACTGCTCCGCTTACGACCTGCCACAGCTCGCGGACCTGCTCCCACATTATCAGCCCCCGCGACGCCGGCATCAGCAGCTCGCCGCACTCTATCTTGGCCTGGGCCAGGTCGTCGACCACAAGCAAATCCGCCCGCTGAACGCATTCGTCGTCCAGCTCGCGCACGTACTCGTTGGCGCCTCCCACCGCGGCGACATGGGTGCCTGGTCGAAGCCATTTGCCGTCGAACACGGGCGTCCGCGACGCGGTTACGGTGATAAGTATGTCGGCAGCTTCGACGGCCTCCCTCGGCGAGTCGACGGGAGTCACCTTCACATCCAGCGTCTCCGCCATTCGGCTTGCAAAGGCGACCCTGTGCTCAGCCGTGGGGCTATAGACTTTAACCTCCGCAATGGACCGGACTCGACAGACCCCCTCCAACTGAGCAGACGCCTGAAAACCCGTACCGAGCAGTCCCACGGTCGAGGAATCGCTTCGGGCCATGTGTCGTACGCTCACGCCCGTGGCGGCGCCCGTACGAAGCTGGCCAAGCCTGTTGGCCTCGATGACGGAGAGAAGTTGGCCGGTGTCCGTGCTGAAGAGGTAGACGTGGAATCTAAAGCTACCCAATGCGGCGGTGTACGTCTTAAAGCCCGATACGCCCTGATCGTACGACGCAGCCTGCATATGCGCCAGATATACGCCGGGCCCGGCGATGTCGTGTCTTCTGGGGCGATTGGCCGAGTTTCCAAGAGCTAGCTGATTGAGTGAGTCCTCAACGGCGGAGATGGATTCCTCCATGTTGAGGAGGCCGTTAACGTCATTATCCGTTAGAAAAAGAGGGGCGATGACGGTCCCTCCTCCGACTCCTAATCCGAATATCTTCCGCCTCTCCTACCCCGACAGGGTCGGCGAACCTATCTCGGACAGGCGGATTCATCGGACCGCGAATGGGCTAAGCTGCTCGCACCGCGATCACATCCAACCAGCTGCGGGGCACATACTCGATCTTCAGCTCTTCGAAGGTCTGCTGGACCGCCTTTTGAAGTGCGGCACTGGCCTTGTCGAGAGGAACGCCTGGAAGAGTCCCCGTGATGAAGTCCTCGAAGGCGGATATGTCCAGCCAGCCCTCGATAGGCACGTTGACGGTTTCAATTTCTTGCCTGACGACCTTGAGGCCGTGATTTGACATCAATTCGCCGTACTGCTCCGGGGTTAGTTGACGACGGGACTCGACCTTATCGCCCTTGGATGGTGAGAGGCCGTATTCCCCCCGCAGTATGCGAATCGCCTTGAACATCCACTTGCGGTAGAAGGCCAGCGATTCAGGAGGACGGCTGCCCTCGTAGAAGGACGTGCTGAAGGCGAACTTGCCTCCGGGCTTGAGCGACTTGGAAATCTCTTCGACGAGGGCATCCTTGTCGGAGATATAGTGAATCGCATTGCAGAAAACGATCGTGTCAACGGACTCTTTTAGCGACTCAGAAAGCTGCTCCACCCGGCTCTGCACGAACTGGATAGCGGAGTTGCGTTTGCCTTTCAACTCCTCCATCGCTTGCTTGAGTGCCGTCGCCGAGTGGTCGACCGCAATTATGACGGAGTCTCTAGCGTCCCGCAGTCTCTCCAGCATCAGCTTTGTTACGCCGCCGGTCCCGCACGCCAGATCTACTATGCGTTGGCCCGAGCCAATATCCGCCATTTCGACAAGCCGGCGGTTCACACCCTCGTAGAAATTGTTTTTGGAGAACTTGGTAAACGTGTACTCGTCCGGTGCCATGCCGCATCTCCTCGATGAGAATCGTGGGATGATTATACCCTTGGCTGGGAGAGCGCCGTCTGGATAGTTTGCCCTCCAGGTATTCTTTTAAACGTGACGTCCTGCTCTGAGTAGCGGGAATCCCTGATCAATAACGGCGACCTACGAATATTATAACCACAAGTTCTAAGTAAGGCCATAAGGCGAAGGGTATTAGGAAATTCTGTCTTCCCGCCTCGGTCGCCTGAACATAATATCACGAACGCTCCTTGACACAACAGGTACGTGTTCATAGACTAGGCGAAATATCGATTAACTAGCTCGGCGGATTACCGCAAAGGTACCTCTTGTCACCCGTCGAACACAAGAACTGAGACGTCCCATTATTCCTTTCGGGATAGGAGGCGAGGATGAAGGACCCCAAAGGCCTCGGAGGCTGGAGAGGCGAGCTAGGAAGAATGGAGGGCAGGGCCGCCCACGACACTCTGAGCGACCAGGTTACTGCGTTTAGAATCTTTTTTCGTCTGTTGCTTTTTCCGTTTTGGCTGCCGTTTTACTTTGTGCGCGTTCAGCGCCGCAGAAAAGAGATGATCATATTCGCTCTGGAGCAGAGCAGGAACAGAATCCACTCGGAAGGGCTGGCCGAAGAGATCAGCATCGCATGGGTCAAGATGAAATCGGACCGCTATCCGCTGGGTGAATATGACCCACGATTCACCAAAGTCCGTCGTACATTTCAGAGCATCCTGGACCGAAACCGCAACCGGGCCTGACGAAAGGCCGGGCCCAGGCCTACGACATGGCTAGCGCTCTGGGCTCACTATGAGCTTATAGGTGGCTGGCTGATAGGTATTGCGGGTAACTGGGGTCACGACCACCACCGCGTTTTCCAGCCGAGTGCCGAAGCCCGTCACCAGCAGCTCTCCGCTTCGCTCCTCGTCCAGGATTAGCTCACGGACGGTTGAGCTGCCGTCCAGGGCAATCTCGATGACCTGCACGACGAATTCTTGCGGCAGCTCGTTGTCTATGCGCTTGAATCCCTCTGCCAGCCAGCCGGCCGGCCCCTCGACGTCGTCAATGTAATCGATCTCAGGGACCGCGATGTCGTCGAAGACGATGCCGTCCAGGTTCACGGCGTCATCGGTGATGTACTCGAAGCGCACCAGAACCCGGCCTCCGGCGTAATCGGAGAGGTCTATGCTCTCACTGATCCATTTTCCGCTACGACCTGTCCAGCCGTGACCGTAGCTGT
>JADFKI010000252.1 GCA_022565015.1 Chloroflexota bacterium | reverse complement strand
CATACAAGCGCGCTGGTCTCGTTCTTATAAGCCTCGGCGATCGTGAGAAAATCCGTCGCTGAGATCATCCCCGCCCTGCTTAGAGCGTACGCGTCGTTCTGAATGCCCAGCCGGTCGGGAGCAGGCAGGGACCCGTCCTGTATGGGACCGATGAGCCGCTGAAGGTCCTCCGAATCGTATTTGACGCGGTAGAAGCCGGTCTGCTCTGGGTTGACCTTCACCCATACGCTCGGTCCGGACCGTCCGACACCAACCTTGATTGTGCCGGTCCGCTCGCTGACGAGCTCCGCGGATGCCTCCGGATGGTCCGCCGTATCCACCCTTATCGGCACGCGCCAGAGGCTGTCGTCTGTTTCGTCGGAAAGGATGTCCTCGTAGACGAACCTGCGCTGCGACAGCGACACCTCGATTCCGGTTGCGTCGCGCCTTATGCTCGTCTCCAGCACCGGATAGCCCATCTGGCTGGTCCACGTGTTCATCACGTCGGCAACAGGCTGGCCCGAGGCTGCGCCCAGGGCGTTCCAGAGGTCCACGGTCTTCGCATTGGAGTACTGGTGCTTCGTCAGATAGTCGTGGAGGCCCGCCCGAAAATCGTCGGCGCCGATATAGCTCTCCAGCATCCGAAGGACGGCGGCGCCCTTGCTGTAGCTGATGGCGTCGAAGAGCTGCTCGATACCGGCCGGGTCGTTGACCTCCTGCTCGATGGGGTGAGAGCTCCTCAGGCCGTCCAGGCTCAGGCCCCGGTTCGTGTCCGCCGATACGAACTGCGTCCAGACCTCCCACTCGGGAAACAGCGAATCGGTGGCCTTGTCTCCCATCCAGGACGCGAAGCTCTCGTTGAGCCAGAGGTCGTTCCACCAGGACATCGTCACGAGGTCGCCAAACCACATGTGCGCCATCTCGTGGGCGATGATTCCCGCGACGGTCTGCCGCGTTCCGGCGGAGGTATTGTCGGGGTCCACCAGAAGGGCGCTTTCGCGGTAGGTTATGGCGCCCCAGTTCTCCATGGCCCCGGCGGCGAAGTCCGGTATGGCAAGGTGGTCCAGCTTTGGAAGAGGGTAGAGGATGCCGAAATACTCGTTGTAGTAACCCAACAGCCGGATCGAAGTCTCCAGGGCGAACCGGCCCTGCTCCTGCCTGCCCCTCATCGTAAAGATACGCACCAGCGTTCCATTGGGGGCTTCCTGCTCTATCAGGGACAGGTCGCCCACGACAATTACCAGGAGATAGGTCGACATGATGGGCGATTCGCCGAACCGCACGGATCGCTTGTCTGGCCCGACGTCTACCTCACTTAATACGGGCATGTTGGAGACGGCTGTAAGCTCTACCGGCACCACCACGGTCAGCTCGATCCTGGCCTTCAAAGACGGCTCGTCCCAGCAGGGGAAGGCCCGTCGCGCGTCCGTGGACTCGAACTGCGTCGTCGCCATGTAGCGCTCGTTGCCGTCGATGTCCGTGTACTGGCTTCGGTAGAACCCTCTGAGGCGGTCGTTGAGCTCCCCAACGAACTCCAGGCTGATCGTCGCCTTGCCCACGGGTATTTCGCCGTCGAAATGGAAGCTGACCGACTCCTGCTTCTCGTCGTAGCTGATTCTCCCGGCCGAGGCCTCGCTGCCGTCCGCCGCGATTATGCTGCAGGAGTTTACCTCGATCTCCACGGAGTTCATCGTGATCGTGTCCGTGGCTTCGAGCACCTCGATGTCTATTTTTTCAGAGCCGTTAAATGTGAAGGCTTTAAGATCGGGTTCCAGGGTCAGGGTGTATTTCTCGGGTTGCACGTTGGTCGGAAGGAGTATCGCTTTGGATTCGGGCATTTGGCTCCTCTATGAATGAAAATCACGACAATACACGGGCGCTAAGCGCCCTTCCAGTTTGGCTTCCGCTTCTCGGCGAAGGCCCTGGGGCCCTCCACGAAGTCCTCGGAGACCATCGCAGCCTGGTATTCGGAGTAAGTACGGCTCATGGCGATCTCCAGCGGCCAGTCAAGCCCGCTGGTGGACATCTGCTTGCTTGCCCTCGCTGAGAGCGGCGCGACCTCCAGAATCTCGGCGGCCCACTTCTCGGCCGTGGGCATCAGGTCCGCCAGCGGCACGACCTCGTTCACCAGGCCAAGTCTGTAGGCTTCTTTAATCGGAATCCTGCGTGCGGTGAGCATCATGCCCATGGCGATCTTCAAGGGTATGTGCCTTGGAAGGCGGTGCACGCCGCCGGCTCCCGCCACGAGGCCAACGCGAGGCTCCGGCAGGCCCACCTCCGCGTGGTCGGCCGCGATGATGATGTCGCAGGCCAGCGCCAGCTCAAAGCCGCCGCCAAGCGCGAATCCGTTGACGGCCGCGATGATGGGCTTCCAGCACGTGAAGTTGGACGTGATTCCGCCGAACGGGGCCCTCACGGCAGCCATGTCTCTGCGCCCGTGCTCGGCAGTGTACTTGAGGTCGTTTCCGGCGCTGAATGCACGATCTCCGGAGCCGGTGATAATGGCGATCCAGACGTCCGGATCGTCACGAAAGTCGCAGAAGGCGTCGAAGAGCTCGGCGTTGGCCGGCGGGTGAAGGGCGTTTAGCCGGTCGGGCCGCTCGATCGTGACGTACGCAATGCGGTCCTTCTTTTGGTAGCTGATGAACTCGTATGCCATTCCGACTCCTTGGTTTGGATACAGCTCCGGCGGCTGACTATTGAGGACATTACCAAGCCTGTCCCCACTTTTCGCGATAGCTCACATCCGCCACGGGCGCCCGACGTGTCGGCCCGTAACGCGTCCCCTCCTCCGGATATCCTACCGGCAACAGTGCGGCGGTCTCGACGTTATCGGGGATTCCCAACAGGGCCTTGATCTCCGAATCGTACCGTTTGTGCAGCGAAGTCAGGGCGCAGCCGAGACCGAGGCCCCTGGCCGCCAGCAGCAGGTTCTGGACCGCGGGAAAGATCGATCCGCCAAGTCCGAAGGTCGCCTCCGTGCCCGTCCGCTCGATGCAGGCCATGATGAGCACGGGGACGCCGGCCATGTTTCGGGCGAGATGGTCGGCCGAGGCGTAGACGCCCGCCGAGATCGTGTTTCCGACAGACCCGCTGGGGTAGGCCTGCTCCCACGCCCGCAGATAGTATTCCGCGATCTGCCGCTTCGTTTCCGGATCGCGAATGACGAGGAATCTCCAGGGCTGACGGTCGCCGCCGCTGGGCGCTTTCGTGGCGGACTCGATCAGCTTGCTAATCAGCTCGTCCGGCACGTCGTCGGGCTTGAGTTTTCGCAGCGCCCGCTGGGTATAGAGCGCTTCGAAGAGTCCGATCTCCTCGGCCATGAAAAGACCTCCGACGGTAAGAATGCGACTGGCATTATACAGCAAACGGCGGTGCGGAGGGCCACACCCTCTGATAGAATGGCGGAGAATTTTTAGCCCGCAAGTTCGCTTAAATTTATCAGGAGGATTGGCAATGAAAGTAGGCACCGGAGCAAGGTACTCGGCGCTGGCTGACATGCCGGGTGAGTCCAGTCGAGCAGAGCGGCTCGGCTATGATTTCTTTAGCTCCAGCGAGACGAACCACAACGCCTTCCTGCCGATAGTCCTGGCCGCCGAGCACACCGAAAGGGTGCAGCTTCGCACCTCCATTGCGCTGGCCTTCGCCCGCAGTCCGATGGACCTGGCATACATAGCCTGGGACCTGCAGGACCTCTCCAACGGCAGGTTCCAGCTGGGTTTGGGGAGCCAGGTGCGGGGCCATATCATGAGGCGCTTCAACATGCCCTGGGGCAGCCCGGCCAAGCGCATGCGGGAATATATTCTGGCCCTGAGGGCGATATGGGACAGCTGGCAAAATGGCACGAAGTTGGATTTCCAGGGCGAATTCTACACCTTCAACCTGATGCCGCCCTTCTTCAGTCCCGGGCCGATCGAGCATCCGGATATCAAGATCTACATCGCGGCCGTCAATAGCCGCATGCTTCAGGTGGCGGGCGAGGTCTGCGACGGCGTGCTGCTTCACTCGTTCAACACGGGGCTCTACACAAAGGAGCAGGTGCTGCCCAACCTCGAAATCGGTGCCAAGAAGGCCGGACGCAGCCTGAGCGACATCGACATCCACGGCGGCGGCTTCATCGTCACCGGCGCCGGCGACGACAAGCTGGAGGCCGGCATCCAGGACACCAGGAACCGCATCGCATTTTACGCCTCGACCAGAAGCTACGCCCCGGTGATGAACGCTCACGGCTGGAACGACGCCGCCCAGAGGCTCTACCGCATGTCCGTGGACGGGAAGTGGTCTGAAATGAGCGGGGAGATTACTGATGAGATGATTCAGGCCTTCGCGGTCGTCGGCACGTACGACGACATCGTCGACAGGATCAGGGCCTCTTATGGGACCTACGCCAACTCGGTGTCCTTTTCCATACCGGTCGAAAACAGGGACGACGAAGATAGGCTCAAGGCGATGCTCGTGGACCTGAAGAGCGCCTGAGGCGCACGGGGGTTGCGGTCTCAGAGCTTGATGCTGCGGCGTGGCTTTTTACGCTTCTCGTCGTCGATTATCCGCTCGATCTCGCTCACCGTCTCGTCGAGCCTGCCGGTGTGGTTAATGACGACGTAATCGAACTTGCACGACTCCCGAGACTCCCGCTCCGCCGTCTCGACCCGAATTCTGTACGCCTCTTCGGACTCGGTCATGCGCTCCCTTAACCGGGTCTTCAGCTCGTCGGGGCTTGCCGACAGGAAGATGCAGACCGCCTCCGGTACGATGCTCTTGATGCTATCGGCGCCTTGAACGTCCGCCTTGATTATGACGTCAGCGCCACTGTCCAGGGCTCTGGCAACCTGCTCTTTGGGGACGCCG
>JADFKI010000251.1 GCA_022565015.1 Chloroflexota bacterium | reverse complement strand
CTGCATCGACGTCTGCCCAACGGGCGGCCTGGTGGAGCGCGACAACAAGTGGGAGAAGGCGGTCAAAACAATCACCACGACGTGCCCGCACTGTCCGGTCGGGTGCCAGCTGAAGCTGGAGGTAAACAAGCGCAACAAGGTTATTCGAGCGATTCCCGACAGGCACGCGCCCGCCAACCACGGCCAGGCCTGCTTCAAAGGCAAGTTCGGCCTGGACTTCGTGAACAACCGCAAGGAAAGGCTCAGCAAGCCTCTGGTCAGGCGCGAAGGCGTCCTGGAGGAGGCGTCGTGGCCCGAGGCCCTGGACCTGGTAGCGGAGAGCCTGGGCAGATACAAGGGCGACCAGTACGCCCTCATCGCTTCGCCCCGTGGGACCAACGAGGACAACTACGTCGCCCAGAAGTTCGCGAGAGCCGTCATGGGCACCAACAACGTCGACGTCTCCTCCAACCTGCGGCCCGAGCTCACGCGGCCCCTGGGCGAGCTGTTGGGTCGCCAGGCGGGCACCAACTGCACATGGGAGCTCGAAAGCTCCGCCAGCTTCCTCGTCGTTTCCAGCAACATTACGGAGGAGCAGAACGTTGCCGCCGTTCCGATAAAAAAGGCCGTCCAAGAGGGCGCTTCCCTGGTGGTCATCGACCAGAGAGAGACCGAGCTCACCAGGCATGCGAGCATCTGGCTGAGACCGAGGCCCGGAACCGAGGCGAGCCTGATCGGAGGCATGCTGCGCGTCTTCATCGACGAAGCCCTTGACGACCATGAGTTCGTCTCCAGCGCATGCACAGGCCTCGACGAGCTCAGGAACAACCTTTCTCACTTCGACCTGCTCAGGGTAGAGCGGATAACCGGGGTATCCCACGAGCAGATTCAGAGCGCAGCCCGACTGTTTGCGGCGCGACGTCCCGGCGCGGTCCTCTACGCCCTGGAGACGGTAGCCCCCGAGCTCAGAGAAGAGGTAGTCCAGGCCCTCGTCAACGTGGTGTTGATAACGGGCAATATCGGAAAGCCCTCAACGGGGCTGTATCCCCTGTTTACCGGAGCGAACGAGCAGGGCTCCAAGGATGTGGGCTGCCACCCCGTCGCGCTGCCCGGATATAGATCTTTCGACAATGAAGACGCCGTCAAGCGCTTTCGAGAGGCCTGGGGAGTGGACCTGACAACGTCCAAGGGCCTCTCCATCAGAGAGATCACCGAGGCCATGGAAGACGGCAGGGTTAAGGCCCTGCAGGTCATCGGCGACAGCCCCAACTTCACCAACGGCGAGATCGGCGATTTCATCGATGCCCTCGATAAGCTGGAGTTTCTCGTAGTCCAGGACACCTTCCCCAGCGAGTTGACCGAGAAGGCCCACGTCGTTCTGCCCACGGTGACCTTTGCCGACCGCGAGGGCACCTACACGAACATGGAGCGTCGCGTTCAGATGCTACGGCCTGCGCTCGGCCCCAAGGGCGACGAGGACGAGGACTGGCGCATCATCTGTCAGATCGCCCGTCGCATGGGCGCCTCCGGATTCGAATTCGACGGGCCCGAGGCGGTCTTCGATGAGTTCAACGACCTCTGGCAGGCCTACGGAGGCGTGACCTACGAGCGCCTGCGGGTCGGGGATGGCCTGCAGTGGCCCTGCCAGGCGACCGACATGGCCGATAGCCCGATACTCTACGGCGGGGGCTTCCAGAACCGAAAGGCCATATTAAGCCCCATGTCGCTGAATGAGGCGCCAGAGTTCGGCGATGAGGAATATCCCCTGATGTTGGCCAGGGGGCGCGTGCTCAACCTGCCGACAGGCGCAGTCGAGATAGGCAACGCCGACGGCCGTAACCAGATCAGTCGAGACCACATCATCGAGATCCATGAAGAGGACGCTGCGCGAATGGGCGTTTCCGCCGGCGAGTGGATAGACGTCGTCCACGCCAGGGGCGCCATACGTGGAATCGCCAGGCTTACCGCGCCCTATCCGGGACTCGTTGCCACCACTTATCTCTTTGGCGAGATGATAACGGACATTGAGGGCAGCAAGGCTCCCGACCCCATGCTCAAGGTGCCGACGCTGCCAATGGTGCCGGCCCGATTGGAAAAGGTCGCGGTCCAGGCCGCCGCCGATTAATTTTTAGCTTCCCAAAGTCCCCCCGAATCGATAGTCGAGAGGCCGGGGGAAGCGAGCTGACCGAATTGGTAAATTTGTCGGCTCGATGGGTCAGGAAGAGTGCAGGTGCACAACACCTTGGGTGCCTTCCCCCTTAAATCAGGTTGCCCATCTGTGGCATCATAAACATCAAGTGAGGAGTGTTTTATATATGGCTATCGCAGAAACAAACGTCAGGGCAAAGCTTGCGCAGACCAGAGTTCTCAGAAGGCGGGAGCTGACCCCTGACCACTGGCTGGTGTGGATCGAGAAGCCCGATGGCTACACGTACAAGCCGGGGCAGTACTGCACGATCGGAGTCGAAGGCGTCGAGAGGGCGTATTCGATAGTCTCCGCGCCCCACGAGGAGTCGCTGGAGCTTTTCATCGAGCTGGTCCCCTACTCTGAGGGCGGCCACCTTACCCCCAAGCTCTACGAGCTACAGCCCGGCGACGAGGTCTCCATTCGCCCGAGGGCCAAGGGCATCTTCACCTTCAAGCCGGACTACAAGAACCACGTGCTGGTGGCGACGGTCACCGGAGTCGTGCCCTACATCAGCTTCATCCGCGACTACCTCCATCGGGGCGAGAGCGGGCACCACTTCTACGTGCTGGAGGGCGCGAGCTACGACGACGAGTTCGGCTACGACGACGAGCTTTCGAAGCTGGCGTCGGAGCACCCCGACCTGGTCACCTTCGTGCCGACGGTCAGCAGGCCCAACGAGGAGCGCAACAGCAGCTGGAAGGGCGCCACGGGCCGCGTCAACCAGGTGGTCGAGAAGTACGTCGAGGACCAGGGCCTGAGCGCCGACGACACGCTGATTTACGCCTGCGGTCACCCCGGCATGATCGAGGACGTCAAGACCCGCATGGGCGCCAAGGGCTACAAGGTAGAAGAGGAGCGCTTCTGGAAGGACGACTAGTTTTCGGGTAGCCTGTATCAATAGCCAATATGAAAAGAGGCCCGCGATTAAGTGGGCCTCTTTTTTTGCGAGACTTGTTCAGGGAAAGCTGTCATTCTGAGCGAAGCGAAGAATCTGGGGCGTGGGGGTCGTGCACATCCGGGGCCGGGTCTCAGGTGCGGGCGACTAACGCTCCCCCACTCCAGATTCTTCGACCTTCTGCGGAAGGACTCAGAATGACAAGAGGCGGAGGACTCGCATTCTTAGCCGCCTATGCCCTACTCTGATTTCTCGTTCAACCGCCGTATCTCTTCGATCTCCCGGTCGATCTTGACGCGGTCGTACCCCAATTCCACGGCCCTGGCGAAATCAGCCTCGGCCTCCCCTTGCTTGCCCAAAAATGTGTATGCAATGCCGCGACTGACGTAGGCTTCCGTATTTTCCGAATCAGACTCAATCGCCTTTTTTGAGTCTTCGAGGGCTTGGCTGTATTCGCCTATTCGACGATATGTGACACTTCTATTGTTGTAAGCAAAAGAGTCGTTTGGGTTCAACCGAATTGCCTCTGTATAGTCATCTATCGCACGGCCATGCTCTCCCTTGCGCCTATAAGAGTTTCCTCTATTGTAGTAAGCCATGGCATCATCAGGATTCAGTCCGAGGGCCTCTGTATATTCTAATATCGCGCTGTCGTGCTCTTCCTTGGCACTGTAAGCGTTTCCTCTGTTAGAGTAAGCATGGGCATAATCGGGATTCAGACGGATCGCCTCGTCAAAGTCTTCTATCGCGCCGTCGTGCTCTCCCTTGGCACTGTAGGCGTTACCTCTGTTGGAGTAAGCCTTGGCATAATCGGGATTCAGACGGATTGCCTCGTTAAAGTCTTCTATCCCGCGGTCATGCTCTCCCCGTTCAGTGAAGGCAACGGCCCTGTTGGAATAAGCAACTGCATATTCGGGATTCAATTGAATCGAAGCGTTGTAGTCTTCGATCGCCCTATCGTTATCTCCAAGAGCTCTGTTTGCGGCTCCTCTATTCAGATAGACCGCTGCTTGGCCAGAGTTCATAAGAATGGACTGTGTATATTCTGAAATGGCCTCGACATGTTCGCCGGCCACGTAGTGTGCGTTGCCGCGCAGAAAATGACCTTCTGCCGTAAGTATAGCAGCAGGGGCCTTCCTAGCTTCCGCAAGCAATAATTTGATATTCTGAAGTTCTTCGGTAGTGAGAGTTGGCCCATCCTGGCCAACTTCTCTAGGAGCGCTTAATTCTAGATTCGACTGCGCTCTCGTGGCTTCCTGTTCCGATTCGTATTGTTTCCTAAGTCTTTCAACTTCAGGTTTGTCGCCCCGTTTATCAGCCGACTCAATCTGCTTCTCAAAACTGCTGAAATAGTCCTGAACGCCTTCGCGCTTCACTCTTTTCCTAGCCTGCCACCAGTTTAATCCAGCATTGATTAGACCTCCGCCTATTACACCGGATATTATCGGCACGACTACATCGGTCCAGTCCAACTCTCTGCTCCCAATTTCATTTACCAAGTAAGACTCAAAAATAATAACATAGCAACATTTATCCTGGCGCTGATCTGTCGCCCATCTTCCCCCTACCGATTCGCTCCGCTAGAATACGCAAGACCGGACTTTGGCGAACTTTGCCCTGGTAGGGCGACAGCGCTACAAAAATATGACCACACCCGCCCGAGAACAGTACCTGCGGATCAAGAAGGAGCACCAGGGAGAGGTGCTGTTCTTCCGCATGGGGGACTTCTACGAGACCTTCGACGACGACGCGCGTCTGGTCTCCCGCGAGCTCGAGATCGCGCTGACGTCGCGGGGGATGGGCAACGGAGAGCGGATACCCCTGGCGGGAATACCCTACCATGCGCTGGAAGGGTACCTGGCGCAGCTTGTAAGGAAGGGCTACAAGGTCGCAATCTGCGAGCAGACCAGCGACCCGGCGGCGTCCAAGGGCATCGTGGACCGCGAGGTCGTGCGCGTCGTCACGCCCGGCACGGTCATCGAGGACTCGCTTCTCAGCAAAAACGCCAACAACTTCCTGGCCTCGGTCTACGTCGAGGGCGAGGAGGCCGGGCTGGCGTACGTGGACATCACGACCAGCGAGTTCGCGACCAGCCAGATGCCGCTTTCCCACCTTGCCGTCGAGCTCGCGCGGCTGGCCCCGTCGGAGGTGCTGGCCCCGCAAGGCCATGACGGCCTGCAGGTGGACGAAGGCGTCACGATAACGGAGCTGGACGCCGACGCCTTCCACGAGGACTGGG
>JADFKI010000030.1 GCA_022565015.1 Chloroflexota bacterium | reverse complement strand
TCGGTACCGAGACCAGCTACCAGGTTACGTCGAAGCAGAGATTGGACGTCGATGTTTACTATTGGAGGGTCCGCGCGATAGACGGAGGAAGGCTCGGTCCCTTCTCGGAGATTCGGACCCTGGACGTGCGGCGCCGGTAGCCACGCGATTCTGTCATCGCCGACAACACGGCCAATTGAAGGATGGTTGAATCTTGATGCGCGGCGCCCTGGCTCTTACCTTGATCATCCTAATCGGCACCAAAACAGGTCATCCGCATCGATATTGTTGGCGTCTGACGGTCTGCACCGTGCCACCGATCAGCTGAGACTCGTGCGTCCCCCGACGCATTGATGCCGACACCCTTGCTGAGCCCTCCTTAATGAGTGACGATTCGTTAAGGTGACTAGGCCTTTGCCTGGCCCGGAAGCGGTTAAACATGGGCCAACCATTAGTGGGAAACGGCAAAAGGCTCTGTGTAATACCCCGGTAACACTTCCAGTGGGAAAATGGCGCTATAAAGCTCTACAGCTAAGAGCCTATCCGAAAACCGGCGTGAATGGTTCGACAAGCTCACCACGAACGGGCAATCTTCCGTTCGTCCTGAGCACGGTCGAAGGACCGTAAGATGTCCGGATGAGGTTTTCGGATAGGCTCTAAGAGCGAATATAGCTGGGGTGGTGGAGGAAGTGATATGAGAGTGGAAATAGTGAGTGCTTCGAAAAATCCAGTTGTGGCTCGTCTTAAGAGGCTGGCACGGACGGCACCGGCTGTGATCAGCCTGGTTTTTGTCCTGATGCTCCTTGGGAGTGGCCTTGCGGCCGCGCAAGCGCCGGAGGATCCGAACGGGACTCTACCTACGGGTCTGAACGTCACTCCCAATGACGACGACGATGAAGACGATGACGAGGACCTCGACATTGACGATGGTTCCCCGGAGAGCCCGGAAAGCCCTGACTCCCCAGTAGGGGCCGGTGTTGCGGCTCAGGGAAGCCCGGATTCGCCTGACAGCCCAGAATCGCTCGACAGCCCGGACTCGCCTGATAGCAGCCCTGACTCCTCAGCAGGGATCGGTTTTGCGGTTCACGGTAGCCCGGATTCGCCGGACAGCCCTGACTCGCCCGATAGTCCTGACTCGCCGGACAGCCCTGACTCGCCTGATTCCCCCGACGGTGACAACTCAGGTCATGGATCAGTGAACTCAGGCCACGGTCCGCACGATGCGGATGATGCACACTCGGTCGACAACCCGGATAGCGATGTTGATGAAGAGTCTGTTGATACTGCCGAAGAGGACGCGGACAGCGACGTTGATGAAGAGTCTGTAGTGGTCGTCGGCGAAGATCATGAATCTGTCATTGACGACGAGGAATCTGCCGACTCTCCCGATTCGGAAGATTCTGCCGATTCTCCTGATTCATCCGATAGCTCTGAATAAGGCTTGAACAGCGTACAGACCTGAGAGATTGGAGAAGCCCGGATGGCTCTAGCACCGTCCATACCACTGTTGGAACCGCATGTCGAGCTTCCGACGGACGACGAGCTGCCTGGGCTCTCTTCTCTTCTCGACGAAAGATGGGTCTGGGAGACCTTCTGCGAAAACCTGGGTCAGCCGCAAGAAATTCCACACCGCATCAGGCCCAGACAGATCCGCTACGCTCCCGGCAAGCGCGCGATGGTCAGCTACATTGCGGAGTGGAATCGAGATGAGTGGGTCGAGGAAGACCAGTTCGCGGCGGAATGTGATGCCGATGGGTCCACGAGGTTCTTCCACTACCCAGACGACCCCGCTTTACCCGGCCTGCGCAGCGCCGCATCCGCCGTCGAAGCACAGGACCTTGTCACCAGGTACGTCCCCGTGACGCCGAGCGTCGTTCGTGTGGAGGCGGTGCGTTACAGGCCCATGACGAGGGCGGTGCTACGCCACACAGCCCGCTGGAGGAAGTCCGGTGGCGGTAGGATATCACTCTTTGTACGAGTGATGCCCCCCGATAAGCTGCCAAGGCTGCTAACGGCCTGGGACCTCGCCGAGCAGTCCGGGTTCGTACTTCCAAAGCTGATGGGTTCCTGGAATGAGGGCGGTGTTGTCTGGATGAACAAGATCAGGGGCAGCACCGTACGCAAAAGGATTCAGGCAGGGAGGGCTCCGGAGCCGGGCCTGCTGATTGACGCCGTCGCCAGGCTCTGGTCGGCGCCTCTGAAAGACGGTCAGGGCCAGGCCATGAACGTAAAGCAGGGCTACAGGTCTACCCATGGACTCTTTTCGCACATACTGAAGGACGACGACGATGCCCTATCGGTCCTGGAGTCCCTGGGGAGTGACTTGAAACCCTTCGCGGCCGCCTGGCAGCCCACGGCACTGGCCCACAACGACTTTTATGACGACCAGATCATCCTGACGAGAGAACGCGACCTTGCGCTGGTGGACTTCGAGGAGATTGGTCCCGGAGACCCCTTGTTGGATGTCGGGAACCTCCTGGCGCACCAGAGGTGGATGTCTCAGTCCGGGGCGGCTCGTGAGGCCTGCGGCGATTATCGTCGACGGTTCAGGGCCGAGGCTCTGGCCAGGTTCGGATGGAAGGAAGACGACCTCAACCTGCGGGAAGCCTACTGCCTATTTCGCCTCTCGACGAACCCCTTCCGAAGGCTAAGCCCCAAGTGGAGGGACCAGACCGTAAAGGGTCTGCTGCTCGCCAAAGGGGCGCTGGCCGCGTCCGACTGAAAGACCCCAAACTCGGTAACCTTGTCACTGCAGGTCTTCTATCTGACTTTCTGCCCGCTTTATGTAGCTGTTGTCCTCGGTAATCTTGAGCACGGCTCGAAAGTCTGAGATCGCCGCGCCCGTCAGGCCCTGGGATTTACGAGAGCGTCCTCGATAGTAGAAAGCGTCGGCGTAGTCCGGGTTGATGTCGATCGCGGCGCTGAAGTCGGAAATCGCCTCGTCAATTCGAGTCGTGGTACGAAGCGCGCGGCCCCTGTAGTAGTAGGCCTCTGCGTCCTCTTTCAGCGCAAGCGCGGATGTGAAGTCTGATATCGCCTCGTCGTATTGCTCCAAAGACCGATATGAGCGCCCTCGATAGTAGAGCGTATCGAACTGCTCCGAGTCCAGATCAATGGACTGCGTGAAGTCTGCAATAGCCTTCGGAAGCATGTCCAGGACCCTGTAGGAGCGTCCTCTGTAGAGATATGCGGCTGCGTTGCCCGGATCCAGCTTTACCGATGTCGTAAAGCCTTCTACAGCCTCTTCGTACCGGCCAAGAGACCTGAACGAGCGTCCCAGCTCGTAGAAGGCATCTGCGTTTTCGGCGTCAATATCCAGCGACGCCTCCAGCTGCGAGATGGCGTCGTCGTACTGGCCCGCATACCTGTAGGTCTTTCCCAGCTCGAAATGAGACTTCGGGCTTGCCGGGTCGATCCTGATCGAGCGGCTCAGGTCCGAGATGGCCTCGTTGTAAAGGCCGACGCCTCTGTTTAAGCGGCCCCTGTAGTAGTAGGCGGCCGCATCCTCCGAGTCCAGGTCCAATACCTCTGTGAAGTCGTCGATAGCCGGTCCGAGCTGCCCGTTGCTCCAGTGGGCAAGCCCGAGGCTGAAATGGGCACTGGAATGCTCGGGGTCCAGGTTGATCGCCGTCTCGAAGTCGGCGATGGCGTCATCCAGCATGTCGAGGGAACGGCTTGCCTTCCCACGTTCGTAGAAGGCGTTTGCATTTTCCGCGTCATACGAAATAGCTTCGGTAAAGTCCGCGATAGCCTTGGTGAATCTTCCAGTGCTCCGATAAACGCGTCCCCTATAGTAGAAGGCATTGGTGTTCTCCGGCTCGAGCTCGATGCTGGAGGTAAAGTCTGAGATTGCCTTTTCGTACTTGCCCAGGGTCCTTAGAGAGCGTCCACGGTAGTAGTATGCGTCGGCATGCCGGCCGTCAATTGCCAGGGCGCTCGTGAAGTCCGCTACCGCCTCCTCGTACTCGCCGAGGTTTCTTAGCACGCGGCCACGTTCATATAAGGCGTCCGCGTGGTCGGCGCTAAGCCTGATGGCCCGGTCGAGATCGGCAAGGGCGGCCTCATCGTCGCCAAGCGCTCGATAGGACCTTCCCCTGAAGTAGTACGCCTCAACGTGGTCAGGGTCCAGACTTAGGGCTGACGTAAGGTCCGACGCGGCGAGGTCCACTTTACCGAGGTAGAACAGGCTGCGTCCACGGAAGTAGTAGCTATCGCTGGATTCCGAGTCCAAGGCAAGGACACTGGAAAATTCGTCAGCCGCATCTTGCCACATGCCCTTCGAAAACAGCTCTCGCGCCGCCTGGAACGTCGCCTCGGCCTCGGAAGATGGCTCTTGGCCAACGTCGTCGGTCTTGACTTCATTACCTGGAAGCCCTTCGGAGTCGGTTTTCCCGACGGTCTCTGCCGGTAAATCGGTCTGAGATACTTCAGTCGGGGCGGCTCGCGTTGAGTAAGGCCCCTGGTCGGAGCTGGACGAAGGTACGCCGGCAGTGGCTTGCGCCGCTGATGCTAAGTTGGGCCGACTCGACGCTGGAACGGTGTTGGGCGTCTGCGCAGCCGAGGCGCCGGGCCCATCGCCAGGACCAGGCGCGGCCAGTGGGCTTGCGGCGCACGCCGTCCCTGCCAGGAGCAAAAATGCCGATAGTGCACCGAAGATCACTCTCACCGCAGAACCTCCCACGCTATCGTCTCAACGAGTTCTTGAAAAACCATTCTTCAGTTTTCACGCGTACATATATTGGATAGCTTCCGTTGAGCAGTATATGGACGCCATGCAGAATTGCTGAATCTGATTCGCTACAGCGGCAACAGAAGCGTAATCGCGGCAGCGTTCAGCGAATTGGTCGACAACAGTGGTGTACTTAGAATAAATTTAACATGTCCCGGTCAATAATCGCCCCTAAATCTTCGCGTTCAATTCGAGAGGTCTGATTCAGATTGGCAACGGTACGCTTGAGTGTCCTGGCGTTTCTGATATTCACGATGTTCGCGCCCTTTGCCGTTTCCGACGTGTCCGGGCACGGGGATTCGAAGCTGATATATCAAGGCCCTGCCGGACCGTATCGGCTGTCTCTGGAGATACAACCTGCGCCCCCTAGAGTCGGCACGGTGCACTTTTCGGTGTCCGGCCAGGACTCGGTCCTTCGCTCACCCGAGAGCGACCCACGCATCATGATCGTCGCGATAAATTCGTCAGGCGAACCCGTCTACCAGACCCCGGCGATAAGAGACCCGGCCAACCCGGTACTATACGAGGGCAACATCCTCTTTCGGGACGTCGGCGCGTGGTCAATTTCCGTCACCATTGATACGGAGGAAAGCGGCGAAGGCTCGGTGATAGTCCCCATGCAGATAAGTGCACCTTCGATTGAGCCCGGCCCCGAGGGCACTATTGTGTTCGCGTTGATAACCCTGGCACTGTTCGGCGGAACGGCCTATCTGTGGTACTCGGCAAGAAAGGCCCGGGCCGCATAGCGGGTTAGTCCGTAATATCGTCCACAACCAGCAGCTCTCCATCCCTGTGAAAAACGACCGTCACTCGCAGCCCCAGCAACATGTGCTCATTCAAGTGTGATGGAGTGAACGAGGCGAAGGTCTTGCCGTTCGCTTCGAAATGCCACGTGTTGCCGGCCTCGTCAATCAGGTCAAGGCTCTTGAGCTCCAGCAGCGTCTGCGCTTCCACGCTCCGAATGAGCCCGTGAACGCTTTCCCGGCCCGCGCCTGCCGCATCGTCCACCGACGAGTCCGTGCAGGCAAGCGCGGCCAATGCCACGACAAGAAGCAGCGTCGTGAGAGGGTGCCTGCGTCTGAAAATGGCGCGGCTGACGGCCTTCATTTTTTGTCTCTGCTTGGTGAATATCTCAAAACTTGTACCAAATCTCAATTGACTAAAAAGGTGGTATTTTCGTAAGTTTTTCTTAGCGGAGGTGGCAGATGCACAAATCACTAGCAGCGTCGTTCATTGCAATAATGATCCTGATTATGGGGGCGCTAGGTCAAGCGACTCCTGCCCTGGCTGAAACGGAGGATACGCTATTCCTGATCCTCGTGGACAGGCATGCCGTAATTCAATCAGAGGGCGGACTTGGCCTGACGGAGTCCTTCATTGGGCTGGTCTCGACGCTTCGTGAGGGCCAGCAGGTGGCGTTCGTCATGGCGGACGCTCCCGCCAATGTGTTCGGTCCCGTGGTGGCCGGCGGTGCGGAGTTCAAGGCCGTCCATAAGGAATTCATGTCCGCGCTCGCCTCCTCCGAAGCCGCCGCTGCCGTCAATCTGGTCAACTCGTTGGGACAGACCTTCAATTTCCTGGCCGATGTTGAGGCGCCCGCCGGCTCCACCGTGTACACGGTGACCGGGGGAGAGCTTCGTGACGATGTCGTGTCCTCGGGGGACACACTGACGTTGATAATGAACAATTTCAAGGATGCGCAATGGCCCGTGATTGCGGTAGGGCTGCCGGGGGTGTCGCCGGCCACCAGCGCATTCCTGGACATGATCTCTATAGAGTTCGGCGGGGACCGCTACGAGCTTTCGGCCATCGATGGCTTTAAGGAGATAGCCGACGGAATACTGAGTGACAGGGCACGAGGCGGACTGGTCGAGATGGGATCGGGCACGCTTTCTCCCAGCGAGGTTATCACATCGTCCATAGACATCGCTCCGGGCACGGGCGAGGCCACGATAGTGTTCTTCAAGGACGGACAACAGGCATCGCTCAGGCTCAGCAACCCGTCCGGTTTTGAGGCCTCTGACGGAGACCGCTCGGTATCGTCGGTATTCGAGACGCCCTTTGTCGTCGTTTGGCGCTTGCTGGACCCCGTTCCGGGCGAATGGAACGTCGAGATGCGCGGCGCCGGTCAGATCTCCGCCTGGCAGTCGACGACCAACAAGCTTAGCGTAGACTTCCTGTCGTTCGACTCCGTGCCGTACGACCTTCCGACGGAGCTGGTGGCTTTCGTATCGGACGATGGAGAGCTTGTGCTGGTCGAGGGCGTAGAGGTACGCGCGATCATCACCGACACCGAGGGCAATATAACCTTCCACCAGCTAAATGACGATGGCGTGCTGGGAGACGCCATAGCAGGCGACGGGTATTACGGGACCACGATCTCACCGTTGGGCGTCGAGGGTAACTATCCGATCAAACTGGAGCTCTACTGGCCCGAGTATGACCATTCTATTTCCACTATGAAGACGGTGTCCGCTCAAGCCTTCCCCAGCGTGCAACTGTCTGTGCTGAAAACGGAGGAGCTCAAGCTGGCGGAACGTAATCTCGTGGCGACCGCCCTGGTACATATCAAAGGCCAGCCCTACGCGATCTCAATAGACCAGCTGTCAGTCGAGCTCGTGTCCATTCTGGCGGAGCCGGGAATTCTAGAGGTCCTTCCTCAGAGCCTGGTAAACCAGGGACAGGCCTGGGGCTTCGATATATATCTGACCCCGACGAACGAGGACCTTCACACCCTGATATTCAACTTGAACATGCAGTACGCGGGAAGGGAGTACACTTACACGTCCGACTCGATAGTAGTCTCTTCCTTGTTACCACCACCACTTCCCGAGCCGATCGTAATCGTGCTGCCGGAACCTCCTCCCGTAATCACGCCGCCCGTGCTCCTCGTGAATCGCGGGCTTCCCAGGGAGCTACTGGCCATACCCGGAATAATCGGCGTGGCGATATTGGGCTGGGCTCTCTACCTGCTCACGCGTCCCAAGCCCTATGGCTACATCTACAATGATCAGAACGTGCTGCTGGTGGACTTTGCGGATCTGGATAGGAGCGTCGGAGCGGCCTTTTTCTCCAAGAACGCCGTTCGAGGAGACGAACTCGGAGTCAGCGAGCTGGATGGAGTCTCCTTCAAATTCGCCAAGGACCGCGTGGAGCTTCTTAGCGCCAGAACCGAACCGACCGTGCGGGTGGATAACCAGCCGCTCATAGAAGGTGAGCAGACGACGATATACGACCACTCCTGGATTGGCACGCAGGGCAAGCTCTTCAGCTTCTTCCTGTCCAGGCCAATCGTGCAGCCGGCTCCCGCCGTAGGTGACGACTAGCTTCAAGCGCCTAAAATCGAATAGGAGCCGTGATGAAAAGAGGTGACGCATCTAGCGTTGCCTCTTTCGTTGTAGTCGGTGTTCCCTGTTAGAGCGGGGCCTAGCTCTCCTCTATGGTGATGGTCTTCATGGCGTCCCCCGGGAACGAGTCGGTCCCAGGGTCACGCACGGTAATGCCGTTCACGACATCCATTCCTTCAATGACCTTGCCGAACACGGAATGCTTGTCGTCGAGGTGCGGCGTCGGCGCGAATACGATGAAGAACTGGCTGCCGTTTGTGCCGCGCCCGCCTCTTGTTCCCGCGTTCGCCATGGACAGGGTGCCGGGGGAATCGTGACGCCGGCTCGGGTGAAACTCGTCGTCGAAATTATAGCCGGGCCCGCCCGTGCCGGTGCCCGTGGGGTCTCCACCCTGGGCCATGAAGCCCGGTATGACGCGGTGGAACGTCACGCCGTCGTAGTAGCCGTCCCTGGCGAGGAATACGAAGCTGTTGACCGTATTGGGTGCCTCTTTCGGGTAAAGCTCGATAACTATGTTTCCACCCTTCTCCATCTCAATAGTGGCCTTATAGCTTTTATCCGGGTCTATCGCCATGGCCGGCGGTGCGTCGTAGCTTTTCTGAGCCAATTGGACCTCCGTTCAGCTAAATTTTAATTCTCTTCTATGGTTATGGTCTTGATGACGTCGCCCAGGGACGAGGCGGTTCCAGGGTCCCGTAAGGTAATACCGTTTACAACGTCCATGCCCTCCACGACTTTGCCGAATACGGAATGACACGATGTCCTAGGCGCCTCGCAGTCCTTGGGCGAGCCGTCGGGGTTCAGCCCGTCAAGGGCCCCGGTGGCCGTAAACGTGATGAAGAACTGGCTTCCGTTCGTGCCGCTGCCGTTGCGCATGCCAGAGTTCGCCATCGACAGTATGCCCGGACCCGTGTGCCTCAGGTCGGGATGGAACTCGTTGTCGAACCGATAGCCGGGTCCGCCTCTGCCGGTGCCCGTCGGATCGCCTGTCTGAGCCATGAAGCCGCCCAACACCCTGTGGAAGGTCACGCCGTCGTAGAATCCATCCCTGGCCAGAAACACGAAGTTGTTGACGGTGATTGGGACCTTGTCCGCGAAAAGCTCGACTACGAACTCGCCGCCCTTCTCAAGCTCAAAAGTCGCTATATAGCTGTTTCCCGTGTCGATCGTCATAGGCGGCGGGGAAGGGTACTGTTTTAGTCCGGACTGGCTGCTTTCCGGCGCCGCTGGTCGGGAAGTCGGAGGGGCGGACGGTGCCGTCGCGGGCTCCGGCGCCGGGGTGGGCTCCTGCTCTGATGAGCCACACGCCAACGCGATAAACATGGCAAGAGCCGGGACCAGTAAGAATACGAGTCGATAGTTCAAGTTGAACATGGCGGATTCAAACGCCTCCCCTGGGATATCTGAGTTACATTGATGTGCCGGCTACGCCATTGATTTCGGCGGGCAGGGCGGACAACGAGCCACATTTTACAATTAAGCCGATGATTTCGCCATATATTTCAGATGTCGAGTGCAGTGGATTCCAGCGAAGGCGAAGCCTCAATCAGAGCTCATGAGCCGTCGCCAGTCACCGGCGCGTATCGCGGGTATCAGACTCGGACGCTGTCTGGAGAGGTGCGTGCCGGCGACGATAAAGGACAGGACGAGGCACAGGACTATCAGACCGGGCGTCTGCCCGGTAGCGATCGTTAGAATGTTTAGCAGCAGGAAGACCCCGGTCAGAGACCAGACTGGATGCCGGGTGACGGCGTACAATACCGCCCCAAGGGCCACGGTTATGGCGGTTATCTGCCAGAGCATGAGGGCCGAGATGCCAAGAACCGTGGCGCCGCCCTTTCCGCCCCTGAAGCCCAGAAACGGCGAGAAATTGTGCCCAAGCGTGGCAAGAACGGCCGAGGCGTACAGCGCAAGCTCGGCGGCACCGAGGCGTTGCCCGATGAAGAGCGCCAGCGCGCCTTTTCCCGCGTCCACGAAGAGCACCAGCAGCCCCAGGCCCTTGCCCAGGCTTCTGGCGGCATTCACCGCGCCAGGGTTTTTGCTGCCCACGTTGCGTATGTCGATGCCCTTGACGTATCTGCCCAGTATGTAGGCCGTTGGAAGGGAGCCAAGCAGGGACGCCAATAAGAGGGTAAAAATGGATTCGGTCACGTTTCGGCAACTCCTGGTCTCGTTCTCAACAATTGGATGCAGGCGAAGGACTTTGGACTCTCCAGCACGTGGACGGCGCTAAAGGTGTGCTGGACCCTCTACCTCACGATTCGGCTGTAGGAAGGGCCGTCGGGATGAACCGGCGCGGGCCAGTTGGCGTCGCAGCTCCATAGCTCACCCTTCCACATCGTCAAGCCATGTGGAGCCGGCGCATCGGCCGGGTATTCTATGCGCTCCAGCTCTTCGCCGGTATCGGTGTCGTACCTTACGATGATCTTGTCTGTCGTGTGGGCCATCCACAGGCCGTCGGAGTCCATTGCCAGACCGTGCAGGCGTTCGTGCGGTACCTGAATCGTTCGAATAACTTTGAAGCCGTCCGGGTCGATGAGCCTCAGTGCCTTGGGACGGAAGCTCGTTATCCACAGCAGTCCTTCGACCCACTCCAGGCCGTGAATGCCACCTCCGTCGGGCGTGGGATATCGCTCGACGAGCTCGCCCGTCTCATAGTCGCACTTGAGTATCGAAGGGGACCCGTAGTCCGTAGGCCTCGAGTATCTCGCCTGAGCGGGCGAGTTGGAGCCGATCCAGAAGAAGCCTGCGCCGATCGTTAGACCCGAAGAGTTCTCGGCGACTGTCGGGACTTCGCGCAGAGGCCGCAGGTCGTCATCAAGAAGATACAGGTTGTCGGTCGCCTGGTCCGCGACCCAGAGGCCCTCGCAGGCTGCCTGCAATCCGTTCGGCATCATCGAGGGCGGCGCTTTTCTTGTGTCTAGATGCATGACTGGCTGTTTGAAACAGGCGTTATTCGTTCATCGAGTTGAGAGCGCCCAGCATGCCGATATAGTAGCCGTAGATTCCGAAGCCGGCTATGACTCCTTTACAGGCGCGGGCCACGTCTGAAACGCCGCCACGTCCTGCGGGGTTGGAGATGTGGACCTCGTAGGTTGGAAAGCTCACCTGGCTGATGGCCGCGACCAGCGTCGGATTACCAGATGTGTAGCCCGCCGGATTTATAAGTGCGGCGTCCACGCCGTCGTCGTGGGCCTCATAAAACTTATTGATGACCTCGCCCTCTATGTTGGAGTGGAATATCTCGGCGTCCACCTCGAGTTTTTCGGCGTATTCCTTGATCTTTACGTCATATTCGGGCAGAGTCATCGTGCCGAATACCTCGGTCTGTACCTTGCCCCTCATATTCATGCCGGCCCCATGAATCACAAGAATCTTCGCCAAGCTCCGCACCTCCTCTGGAGTAGTCAGGACAGTAGTTTAGCACACGCGGTGGGATGCGAAGGCGGACGGCGGAGCGCCGGTTTGGCCCACATAAATGAGGTAAGCCGGGGAATCGTGTTCCTTAAGGAACGTAACAAAGGAGCGCAGCCGACGGACAGCTAAGTGATCTCCAGGGCGCCGAAGCACGCCGCCATGATGCTGTTGACGTCGATCTGGTACTCTTCATAGAGTTCGGAGCGATTGCCCGACTGCCCGAACTGCGACACGCCCAGGGGAAGAACGGGCGCGTTCAGGGCTCCGCCTATCCATGCCAGCGAGTGTGGATGGGCGTCCACCAGAGTTACGATGGGCACGTTGCGGTCCTCAGCAGGTATGACGTCGGCCATGAAGATCTCGGTGGCAGGCGCCGAGCTCATGGCCGCATGAACGGACTCCTGGAACCGGCGATAGAGCGGTCCGGGACCGGTCACGTTAATGACGTTGGCGCAAATGCCTTCTTCCAGGAGGGTGTTGCTGGCCTCGACGGCCTCGGGCACCATCGCGCCCGACGCGAGGATGTGGACTACATTGTCGCCCGGCTGGTAGTCGCTTATCGCCCGTCGGTCAACCAGTCTATAGGCGCCGTTCAAGACCTGTTTTCGCAGGGTGTCTCGTTCAGCGGGGTCTTCGGGGGCATGAAAGAGGGTCTGGTCCACTCTCTTGCTCGTGAGCCTGAGGTAGGTCGACTCTTTCCGCTGCCTTATATGCTCCAGCGCGTGAAGCATTATCCACTCCAGCTCCTGGCCGAAGCAGGGCTCGTAGAACGCCAGGCCCGGCAGCTCTGTGCCCATGGAAGGCGTCACCAGGGATTGGTGCGACCCGCCTTCGGGAGAAAGCGTGACTCCCGAAGGCGTACCGACCACGATGAACTTGGCGCCCGAATATATGCTGTAGGTCAGCGTATCCAGGCCGCGCCGCAAGAACGGGTCGTACAGCGTTCCAATCGGGAAGAGCATCTCGCCGGTGGTCTCGTATGAGAGGCCCAGCTGGCCCAGCATCATGAAGAGATTGTTTTCAGAGATTCCCAGCTCGATGTGCTGCCCTTTGTCGGATTCACGCCAGTTCAAGGCGCGAACTATGCCCTCTTCCGGCAACGACTCCGTCTCCTCCATGGTCCAGACGCCCACCTTGTTTATCCACCCGCCAAGGTTGGTTGAGCTGGCCACATCGGGGCTGACGCTGACCATTCGCTCGGTGACGTCGGGCAGATTCCTCGAGATGTCCGTGAGTATCATCCCGAATATCTGCTGCGTGGACATGCTGCCCTGATAGTCGTGCCCGAAGTCGGCGGGAATGCTCAGGTCCGGTTCGGGGACCCCGGCACGGATCCTCGGCCGCAAGCGCTGCGCGGCCTCCCCACAGAGCTTACCGGCGGGTGTCTCGGGATCGAGCTTGGCCCACTCCCCTTCGGAAGCAACGCCCAGGCTGACTCGAAGCTCGTCCATCTGTTCACTGGACAAGGTCACCGAATGGTTCTGCGGGTCGCCCACGGAGGGCAGCATCCACCCCTTGAGCGTGTAGGCGAAGATGACATTGGGGCCGTCGTTGGCGTCGGCCTGTGCGTAGGCCTCTCGAAGCATGGCGAAATCGTGTCCGCCCAGATTGCGAAACAGGTCCTGTAGCTCGCGGTCGTCCCACCTGCCGATGAACCGCTTCAAGTCCGAGGGAAATCGGCTGGTCTTCGGCAGCCATTCTCTTAGTGCGCCGGGGGAGACCCTGAGCAGGCGCTGATAGACCTCATTGGACATCTCGTCTATGCAATTTCGTAGCAGCTCGCCGTTGGGCTCCGCGAAGGCGGCCTGCAGCCTCTTGCCGTACTTGGCGTCGATGACGTTCCAGCCGTTGGCCGCGAACATGTCCCGCCAGCACCGCACCCGGATGCCGGGGATAATCCGGTCGAGGCTCTGGCGATTGAGGTCCACTACCCACAATATGTTGTCCAGCCCGCTCATGGTGGGCTCCGCGATGGCCTCCCAGACGGAACCCTCATCAAGCTCCGCATCGCCTACGAGGCTGATGTAGCGCCTGGATTCTTCGTGGGAGGAGAACATGCGAGACCGCATGTACTCTTCGCTTAGCGCGGCGAAGTTGGGGGCCACGGGGCCAAGCCCGACAGAGCCCGTGGTGAAGTCCACGTTGTCGGGGTCCTTGGTGCGGCTGGGGTATGCCTGCAGGCCGTGGAAGGCCCGGAGGCCGCGCAGGTATTTTTCTTCCAGGTTGCCCAACAAGTACTGTATGGCGTGATAAACAGGGGAGGCGTGCGGCTTGACTGAGATGCGGTCGCCCGACCGCATGTAGTCGAAATAGAGGGAGGTCATTATGGTGACTACCGAGGCGCTTGAAGCCTGGTGGCCGCCTACCTTGACACCGTCCGGGTTCGGGCGGACATTGTTGGCGTAGTGGACCATCTGCATGGCGAGCCAGAGCACGCGGTCCTGTATGGTGAGCAGAACGTCATCCAGGTCTTCCGGCGTCTCAACCTGTGACGTTGACTTCGTCGCCATGCTGCCCTCCGCCCATTAGAGTGCCATGCAGCCCTTATTAATTATCTCAAAAGATGGATCGACAAGCTAACCACGAACGGATAGGGCTTATTTGCCCGTTCGTCCTGAGCGTGTCGAAGGATGGTCCATTTTGGATAGACGTTTTTGAGATAGTATCATAGCCAGTCATTTAGGAGCCTTAAAACGCCTCTTCAGCATGGTCCAGTATAACATCGCGGGCCATGGCATCTCGCCAGCGAGTCGCGAGAATTTCAAGCCGGCCGTAGCCGATGATAATGGTGACGGTTACATCGCACGCGTGCGCTCTTACTAGAGGTATGGCCCAATCCAGTCCAGCCCTGCCTCTGTCGTCGTGAGGGGCCGATACTCGCAGCCAATCCAGCCGTCGTAGCCCTTCTCGTCAAGGAAATCGAACAGGAATGGATAGTTGATCTCCCCGGTGCCGGGTTCGTTTCGGCCAGGATTGTCCGCGATCTGCACGTGGCGGATGATGTCGAGGTTGCGTTCGATGGTCGGCGCCAGATCGCCCTCCATGATCTGCATGTGGTAGATGTCGTACTGAAGCTTCAGATTGTCCGCGCCGACTCGCTGGATTATCGCCCGGCCCTGACTCGTGTGGATAAGGTAAAAGCCGGGGATGTCCCTGATGTTGATGGGCTCTATGAGTAGCGTGACGCCCGCGTCATTCAGCTTCTCCGCCGCGAATTTCAGGTTGCTTACGAAGGTTTCCAGGAGGACGTCGGGCTCGACCCCCGACGGGGGTATGCCCGCGAGGCAGTTGATCTGCTTGCAGCCCAGGGCCGTCGCGTATTCGATGGCCCTGCCGACGCCATCCTGAAACTCTCCGACTCGGTCCGGCTGGCAGGCGTTGCCGCGGTCCCCGGCGTCCCAGTCTCCGGCTGGCAGGTTGTGCAGCACCTGAGTGAGCCCGTGTTCGTTCAGCCTTTCAGCCACCTGGTCCTTGCCGTAATCGTAGGGAAACAGATATTCGACGGCCTTGAAACCGGCCTTTGCCGCCGCCCCGAAGCGGTCCAGGAAGTCGACCTCGTTGAACATCATCGTGAGATTTGCCGCGAATTTCGCCATTTTATTTCCTTCTATAGACCTTCAGATAACGTTTGAGACGAAGTGGGCTATCCTCAATCTGGAAGCCACAAACAGTCGTTCAGGCCGTCTTCTCAATATGCAGCTCTTGGCCAAGCCAAAGATCAGGCCTTGCTTATTCGGCAGCGACCAAGCCGAAACGGCCAGCTGCCGTAGGCCGGATCGCAGAGCTCAGGGTCGTCCTCAGTGTAGGCATTGATGTTCGATTCCCAGATACCATACAGCTCAGGCTCCTCGCCCCGGCGCTCCGGATACCACCACCGCTCGGCAACAACGACCTCGGGATGGAGGCCCTCTGAGATTTTTGCTCGTTGGCGCACCCGGCCACGCGGCGTCTCGATCCATATCCAGTCACCAATATCGATCCCTAACGTGGCCGCAGCCTCCTGGGATATCTCCACGATAGGATCGGGGTGTTGCCGTCGTAATGAGGGAATCTGCCGGTGATCTTGATGAGTCATTTCAATTACTGTGGCGCCGGTGGAGAGCAGAAATGGATATTCCTCCGGCGAGCCAAACTCGGGAGTTAGCGGCTCCTCGAATGCGGGCAGAGGATCGTAGCCAAGCTCCTCCAGGATAGTCGAGCGCAGTTCCACTTTGCCCGTCGGTGTGCCGAATCCCAGCTGCTTTCCTCCGACGGGTTCTATCTCCTCGTGGTGGCGATAGCGCTTCGGATAGCTCAGCCAGTTCTGCGGCCGCTGTGCCAGTGTGTCGAAGCTCAAGCCGGCCGGGCTAACCATCATGTCGAAAAGGCCCTCCAGCGTCGTCGGCCAGGAGCCGCCCAGACCCATCCGCAACGCCAGGTCAGCCCAGAGCTGATAGTCGCTCCGCCGCTCTCCCCGTGCCGGCACGACTTGCTCGTTGGCAAGCATCCAGTCGTTCAGCCCACGAATGTACATGAATGGCTTTTCAAGCCAGCCGGCGGCCGGCAGGACATAGTCGGCAAGCTGGGCAGTTGCCGTCATGAACTGCTCCTGTACGACCAGTAACTCAAGATTCGGGCTCTTCAGGGCCTGGTAGGCAAGCTGGGTGTTGGAATAGGCGCCGAGGACGTTGTTGTGTTGAACGAAGAGCGCTCTGACCGGGTAGGGCTGCTCATTCAAGATCGCCCGCCACAGTGACGGCGCATGGGCTGCGGCGCCCACATCCGCACGAAGGACATACTGCCGCCCGGACCAGACCCGTCGCATTGCCGAGTTCAGCCGTTCATAGCCTTCGTTGTGGAGCCGGAAGCGGTCGACTCCCAGCCTTTTCGCCCGCTGCTCCGGCGGCAGGGCAGGATAATCGTCAATGTCTACCTTGGTCAAGACGTCGGGAGGTGGCCCAACCAAGAGATTCCCACCTGGCACGTCGAGGTTGCCGCAGATGGCGATCAGACAGGCCATTGCTCGTTCCCAGTTAAGGGCGTTGCGCCCCATGCCAACCGGGGCGCTGGAGGAGATGACAGCGGGCCGGTTGGTCGCATACATTCTCGCAGCCTTTACGATGTCGTCAACGGGCACCCCCGTCAACCGGGCGACGCTTTCCGGCGGATACTCCTTTACGCGTGCGGCCAACTCGTCGAAGCCCACCGTCCAACCCTCGACGAACTCGCGGTCGTAGAGACCTTCGGACATGATGACGTGTAGGAACCCAAGGGCGAGTGCAGCGTCGCTGCCCGGACGGGGCCGCAGCCACAGGTCTGATGCCTCCGCCTCCCTCGTCCTCCGAGGGTCGATGGTGACCAGTTTGGCTCCGGCACGCTTCAGTGCGAGGACGCGGCCCCAGGTTGGTGGACTGGAGGCTGATGGATGTTTCCCCCAGAGCAGCACCAGTCGGGTGGTTCCAGGGACGAGATCCGGTTGAGAGCGCCCCCAGCCATAGGTCAGCGCCTCCGCTTCTACCTGGGGGCCTCCACAGATGAGCCAGACGCCGGCAGAGTTCGGGCTGCCAAGATGGTTTAGGAACCGGTTGCCTATTTGCTCGTCGGGTCCGTGGAACGTGCCTGCGGCGTAGGCGACCGCCTCAGGCCCATTACTGTCGACGATCTTGCGTAGCCTCTCTGCAATTTCATCAAGGGCCTCGTCCCAGCTCAGCTCTGCCCAGCGGCCCTCGCCACGGCCGCCCAGCCGCTTACGCGGGCGGTCCAAACGGTCCGGATGGTCAAAGTACTCGATGGCCGCCAGGCCCCGCTTGCAGATAAACCCCTTGGTTATGGGGTGGTCGGGATCGCCCCGAATGGCGAGCGGGCGGTCTCCCGCTACATCTACAAGGACCCCGCAGCAGACGCCGCAGTGGGAACAGGTCGCTCGCTTTGTCTCGATGGGTGTCTGCTCACTCATATTCGCACTCCTTTTGAATGTAAGAGGGCGCCCTCTAGGCAGGGGGGCGATAACCCACGTCGCCGGCCCTCCGCATTGCTTCCATCGCTTCCTCGGCAGTTAGCAGGGTGGAGGTCTTAACGGATTTAGCTGCCCCACTGGCAAGGATAGCCATGGTGATGGCCTCCATGCTTACGTCGTCTGGCATATCGACGAGCTCAACGATCTCGTTTTCCCCGACAACGAAGTAATATCCCTCCAGCTTCCCACCAATAGACTCTATCACAGGACGGTTAGCTTCAAGCCGGTTTGAAGGATCCTTAATCATAGCCGCCCAAGTATCGGCGGAGGCCGAAAGTCCAAGGAGATAGCGCGGCAATGTATAGGCTCCTTGCGTATGAAACTACATTACCAAACTCATCTCGCGCAACCGCCGTGAACTGCGTGCCTTCCTGAGCAGCAAGCGTCATGCTCGGGGGAAATATCTCAAGGCTTATAGGCTCCCCTGATTGTACGGTAACAAGACCATTCATGACGGTCTCGTCGGCACCGCCTGGGCCGGAAACCGTGAGCCGTACGTTGTAGGTGCCAGCGATGGTATAACGATGGGTTGGCGAACCGTCGGCACTCGTCGTACCATCTCCGAAGTCCCACTCCCCAGAAGTGATCGACCCTTGCGAAGTGTTCTCAAATTCAACCAACAGCGGCGCATTGCCGGACTCTCTATAAGTCCATTCGACGCAATCCGATAGTCAGTCGCCATTACAGTAGAAGGCCGCGTCAGGTGGAGTTGCTACGGTCACGTCGGGGTTGCCAAAAGGCCAGAAGCAGCAAGAGACTCCCTCCAGTCTCACTTGGCTTGAAGCTCATCTAGGATTAAGATACAACCGGATAATCTCAGATGAGGAGGTAGTCGAAGTGGGAAGTCGACTTGCAAAACCGGCTAGGTTTCCAAGCGCGAATTCACGAAGCATGCCTCCCAGCACCCGCTGGACATTATTCTTCTGCTCCTCTGTTAGCTTGGAGGCCAGCAAAGCTGCAGCAAGATTACTAGTTGTCACCCAATCCCACACATGGGGTCCAGACTTGAAATCCAGGTTTTCGATATTCCGCTCTGTATTGATGTCTCTTAGACCTGCCTTGGCCGCTTCTAGATCCAATAATTCGGCAACCACTATATGGTGTGGCGGAAGGGGAGCTTCCGGATTGAAGTCGGCGACAACGGCACGTATGGCAGCCACGAACATTAGAAGGAAATCGACGTTCGTGGCTGCGTTGCCCTCTTCGGCGCGGGAAGTCATAGCTTACGGGCGGCATGGTCTGACCCAATGACCACCCCTACGCCCGAAGTTATTGGCACCTGGCCCTGATTAGCTGGGGTAAAGTCTGCGCTGACCCGTGACG
>JADFKI010000029.1 GCA_022565015.1 Chloroflexota bacterium | reverse complement strand
GCCCTGGACGACCTCAAGGAAACGGCAAGGGACATGGCCTTCAAGGACCGCCGCACCGTCGTCCACAACCGTGGTGACAGGGTGATCGAGGCTGGTCCGGTGCGTTTCGGCATAGAGTTTCGTGAGCTCACAAACGATCGCGGCATCGCCATACACGTCATGGGCGATGTCGGAGGCGAGGAGATCGAGCTGTTGACGTTCGACTGCTTCGAGAATGCGCCGCACTACCACTACGGGCCCAGGGCGAAGAACCAGCGCATTTACCTGGACAAGACCGCCCAGCCGGACCCGCTCAGGTGGGCGCTCGACCTGTTCAAAGGGGGCAAGCTTGCTGCGATGCTGGAGCGCGCGGGCTATCGAGACCACGCCGCGGGACTCAATCCGTCCACCCTCGCTGAAAAACTCACTGAGGTTGAGTCGACGGCCCTGGAGATGCAGGCAGCTAACGCCAAGTAGTCAGAGTGAGAAGCCTCAGGGCTGAGATTTCTCTGAGACGCAAAGAGGCTCCCGGCACATTCGGGAGCCTCTTCATCTTGTCGATGGTGTGGGAGGCTTAGGATTCGCCTTCTTGGGCCTCACCCAAGATACCGGCTCTCGAGAAGACGTCGCGAAACACGAGCGCTATGAGCTCGCAGTCCGTCCAGTTCATGCTGCGACCCGTCTGAAGGTACTCTTGCATTCGGACTTGCCTGTCCTGTTCCTCGAACTCGTCAAAGACCTCGTCCCGCAGCACCGCCCTCCTGGCATACCTACGCAGCACCGGCAGGTGTCGGAACATCGACTGAATCGAGACTACGCTTGTGTTCATTGTGTTCATATTGAATGTGCCTTTCTGTTTCCCATCGCCTGAGCGTCCCCTCCGGATTCCTGGGATGCTCTAAGAGTAAGAATAGTTCAGCGGCGCGGAAATATTGGGGAACAGTACGAGGAATATAAGTGAACAATTCGTGACAGGTTGTGAAGTCGTGTAGGTTTCGGTCTCTGAAGGCCAGGCACGCAATAATGAGGCCCGCTTAAAGAAATAGGCTGAAACAGAGAGGCCCCCGACATGCAGGGGCCTCCGGTACGTTAAGACCTGAGGGACGACTGTTAGTTGCTCGTGGCCGCCGCGACCGCCGCGTCGAAGTCCGGTAGCTGAGTGATTTGCGGCAAATACTCCACATGCTTGACGATGTCGTCTTTGCCGACGACGAACACCGCACGGGCGAGCAGGCCGCTCTCCTTTACATGCACGCCGTAGCTGTCTCCGAACTGCCTGTCCTTGAAGTCGGACGCCGTGACAATCTTGTCAACATCGTGGGCCCCGCACCATCGGGCCTGCGCAAAGGGAAGGTCCATGCTGATCGTCAATATGACGACGTCGTCGGGCAGTGAGCCGGCGATATCGTTGAACTTCTGCGTCTCGTCGCTGCAAACGCCGGTGTCCAGAGACGGCACCGATGCGATGATCTTTGCCTTGCCGGCGAAGTCGGATAGAGACACGGGCTTCAAGCCCTGACCCGAGACCGTAAAGGCAGGAGCCTTCTGCCCTACCTTGATCTCCGGCCCCAGCAATGTAAGCTTGTTTTCGCCCGCCGCGAAGACTCCTGTTCTTTCCTCGAGCATTGAAATGACCTCCTGTGTTGCCAATAAAGCTGTTAAATTTGCCAATAATTATGGGTCAGCGGCACGCGCAAGTCAAACTATATCCCCGGGGAGCCAATCAGGGAAGCCGTGCTATAATCCTTGCCCTAGCGGAAGGCAGACTCGGAGGGCATTTGCGATGGACGTAAGCGGCAAGAAGGCGCTGGTAACGGGCGGCGGCAGGGGCATAGGTCGTGGCATCGTTTTGGCCTTTGCGAGAAACGGCGCGGATGTAGCCGTCGCGGACATAAATACGGCGGACGCGGCCAGCGTGGCGGCAGAGGTGGGTGAGCTGGGGAGGCGGGCCCTGTCGCTGGACATCGACGTGACCGATCAAGCCTCGGTGGATGAGGCCGTCCGGAAGGTCATGAGCGAGTTCGGCGACATCGATATTTTGGCCAACAACGCGGGAATCATAGCGGCGCCGGGCTGGGAGGAGAGGGATAGCTCCAACGAGTCCGACTGGGACATGATCTACGAGGTCAACGTCAAGGGCATCGTCAGGGTCACGGAGGCCGTCTCGCCACACATGATCGAACGGCGGTATGGCAAAATCGTGAACATCGCCTCAGGCGCCGGACGTCAGGGCAGCGCCGACAACCCTCCTTACAACGCGTCCAAGGCCGCGGTCATCAGCTATACGCAGTCGTCGGCCTTCGAGCTGGCGCCATACAATATCAACGTGAACGCTATCTGCCCCGGACTGCTGTGGACCCCAATGTGGGGGAGAATCGCGTCACGCACCGTGCTCCGACGAGATGACCTCGCCGGCCTCAGTCCTAGAGAGGCTTTCGAGAAGATCGTCCGGGAGCGAATCCCATTGGGACGAGAGCAGACTCCTGACGACATCGGCCACCTGGCGGCGTTCCTGGCATCGAACGTCTCCCAGAACATCACCGGCCAGTCGATCAACGTCAACGGCGGGTCGAGGATGAACTAGGTCCAAGCTGTCCGAGGCCGCACGTCCAAAGCAGACGATAACGAAAGCGATCGCTCCGCGGTCTGACGTTTGTGGACCTTGACCTCGTTGACACCGCCGAACCGCAACCTCATACTCCTAGGCCAGAAAGTTCAAGTCGTCTCCGGCCGGCTCCGAAAGGGGTCCCTTGCGGTGTTGTCAACAACCGCTAGTGGTGAGGTGCCGCTGCACGGCTTATTACTGGGGTTGGAGTGGTAAACCGGATTCGGACAGTCGCCACCATGCTTGGAAGATATCTAATCGCCGTCCCTGCGCCTCATAGCCACCACTGGAGGCAAAAACGTGTTCGGTTATCCGCTGCTCGCGTCCGCTATGATGGCGGTACACAGGCAGGTGCTATGGGCAATGACATTAGCATAGGGCCAGATTGCCCCGCCGGGCGGATCGGGCTGACTCATTAAGCCTCATTCTTCAGCGAGGATGGCCTTTACGAGCGGCCGGTAGTTCTCAGGAAACCGCGCCTCGGCAGTGCGGGCGATCTGGTTTGAGCGGTCGAACTCGCGTCGGACCACGTCGCTTTCGCCGTTGGCAACGGCGCGGTCAATAGCGCGCGCAGTGGACAGCAGCTCGCTGAATGAGTCGCGCAGCACCTCGTGACCGACCTTGTATTCCAGCGGCGGCTCGATTGCATCCAGTGCGGCCAACGTCTCGTCGAACAGCTCCACGATGGCCGGTTGGACGTAGGTTAGACCTTCGAGAATCTCCTCCGGCGTCATACCAGGCGGGAAGGCGGCGCGAACGATAAATTCAGCGTCAAAGGTCTCGACGAGCCGGTTGATGGCGGCGCCGTATTCGCCACCCGGTATCGGCTCGTCGCTGCAGTAGAACTCGCGCAGGTTGGTATCGGCCTTCGGACCTATGCCGGGGGGCCTATCCGGAGTGACGAACCTGCAGAACTCGGGCGACACCGCGAAACGCACCATGCCAAAGGCGGCTTGACTCTCCGCCATCGCCAAGTGCACGTGTGGCAGATCTCTACGCTGGATGGCCTCGTCGACGGCTGCGGCACGGGAGGTCTGCCCTCTGAGGTGTTTGAGGAAGACGGCGTGATCTTCTGCGAACCGCTCCGGGGGGCTCAGCGATTCGAATTTCCGGAGCTCATCTACACTACGCTCGGAGAATTTGGCCTCTTCCAGCGTATTGAACAGGACTCGCGCCTGAATCTCGTCGGGGGCGAACCTGGGGAAAACGGGTCCCAACAGCTCGCTGTAAATTTGAAAAAGCTCATCCAATCCCTGGAGGTTTTCCGCCAACCCTTCAAAATAGACGCTTTCCTGGTCAGGCGTGGGAGTCGGCGTTGGCGTGGGGTCGATCGTGCACGCCGCCAACAGCGCGAAGGTGAATAAAAGCAAGCCAATATTTAGATGCGTCCGGCCCATTGAATGCCTCCTGCGGACAAGTGGTGGGAGGTGACCAGTGTTAGGATGCACGATTCCAGCGCGGGGTGCAATGAAGGTTTAGCGGAGTCGTCGGAGGGAGATGTCGGCAACGGGGCATCCCTCAGTGGCGGTAGCTCTTGCCCGTCTTCTCCTCGAACAGCTTCCACGTCAGGTCATTGAACGGGTAGTATTTGCCCGGTGAGCACTTCTCAATCTCCAGCTGCGCCTTGATGACCTCCTCGACCTCCTCTCGCTCGTGGGCGATCCTTATCACGTCGTCGACCTCGCCGCGAGGCACGATTACGACGCCGTCGTCGTCGCCAACGACCGCGTCGCCGGGCCGCACCAGGACTCCGCCGCACTGAATGGCATCGTTGACCTGCCACGGCCAGAACTCGGCGGGGCCTTGCTTGGCGGTCGTGGCGGCGGAAAAGACCGGGAAGCCATAGCCTTTGAGAGCCACGCTGTCTCTGGCGGCGCCGTCGGTGACGAGGCCGCCCGCGCCCAGCTGCATCATGCGGAAGAACTTGATGTCGCCACCGACGGAGCTGTACTTCCAGCCCATGGCGTCGATGACCAGCACCTCTCCGGGGCCGCACAGCTCGATGGCGACGTATTCGGCTGAATCGACGCCCTTGGGCTTGTCCTGTACCAGGTCCGGTCTGTGGGGTACGAAGCGTAGCGTGACCGCCCTACCCGCCATCTTCTGACCGAGCTGAAGCGGTCTGGCGCCCTCGACGTAGCTCATCGGCCAGCCCTTGACCCAGAGGCCGTCGATCAGTGTCTGGGTGGGAATCTTTCGCAATACCTCCAGCGTTTCATCGGAAATCCGGGACGCGTTCGCCATAGTGTCACCTCGTGGATAGTTGTCGCAGCGGATATTCTATTGATTGCGGCACCGGTGCACAATCCTCTTCCGCAGCCCGTCCGGAACGGACCGTGACAGCAGCACGGACACATCTGACGCTGGAGGAATCGATGAGGTGATGAAGGCGGGAATTGCGGGCCGTTTCACGTAGAAAGAGTATACATTTCGGCACCTGTGAGTACCGTCGCCGCATCTGAATAATAGGTAGTTAGATTGCGGTTGTGTCGGCGAAAATCTGTGGACAGAGACTGGTGGATTGGCTATAATATGGCCGGTGACCGATGTCCACTCGCCTGAGGCGGACCGGGGCGTGCCCCAGGTGACAATGGGACGGGCCGAGGTGGTGGAATTGGTAGACACGCAGCGTTGAGGGCGCTGTGGCCGCAAGGCTGTAGGAGTTCGAGTCTCCTCCTCGGCACCAGTCATAGGTATATAAGGCGACGTAGCCAAGTGGTCTAAGGCGGAGGTCTGCAAAACCTCTATTCGGCGGTTCGAATCCGCCCGTCGCCTCCACAAACGAACTCCATAACCAACAGGCCCGTGAGATATTCTGACGGGCTTGCTTGTGCCAAGGAATTGGCGAAATGGATACGTTAAAATTTGGTATTTATCTGAAGAACCGCTCTGTTGATTAATAATAGAATGAACAAAGCAGGCGGTAGCCGAATGGCAATCCGGAAGTCCCAGCGGGACAGGTTTGAAGAATTGCGGCAGGCTCTAGTAGTTATCGACGAGGGACTGCGGGCAACGGCCGCAACACAGGAGATTGCCCATTTATTGCCTGTTATAGGACAATTACGGTCCCTGCTCGTATCAAGTGGCCAAACACCCTTGCTATTAGACCTTGCCACGCAAGTCGATTTCCCGTTGGAATTCTATAGCATCCCTTTGGACTTCTTGGACAACGAGGAGATAGCCGAGATATTGGGCCCGACTCGAATTCAATGGTCCGGCGATTCACTCAGAGCGACTCCAGAAGGACCTCCGTTTCATCACGAAGTCACATTGGCGCAGTGGCTGTCATCGACACAGTTGGTTGTGGGGCAAACAAAAGTTTCCGGAGAACAACTGCTTAAATTGGTGGCAAACAAGCTTGGCGGTGCACACTATGACCCAACATTGCCTCCCGAATTGGCATCGATCATACAATTTGAAATTGGAGGGGTGCCGTCACAGTTCATCACCTTGATTCGGCTGGCGGAAGTGGTCGTTCACTTGGGCCGTGAACTGTTATCCCAATTTGGTATTACTCGGCTCACTCACGACTCGTGAGAACGTACGCTTGAGTTAATGCCCTTATCAGAGAAAGTATGTAGCCAAAGCATCAAGCTGAGCACCAGGATACAAGCGGAGGATTGCATGTCCATGACGTGGTGGATGTACGTGAGCGCCTTCTCATCCAGCGTCACGTTTATGATTTTAGGCATGACCCAGGGCAATTTCGAGTTCGTGGCTATCGGCATTATAATCGGCATCGCGCTATACTTCACCCGCAAACGCCTCCAGTAGCTCTTTTTATGTAATCGCCGGTCGTTGATCTGTGCATAGGCATGGCCGGGGAGTTCGTTCTGCATCGATGTGGCGTTTCAGGCCACGATAAGTCCACACGAGACCAATGGCACCGTCCCAAGGAGGCGAAAATGGTCAGGCTAGGTGGTGCTGCGTCGGCCCCTTATATTGAAGTGTTTCGTGGACTACAGGAGTACTTCAGAAGGCAGGGCATTGACCTCGACTGGGTCCTGTACTCGGACTATGATGCCCTCGTAGATGCCTTCGTCAACAAAGAGATAGACCTAGCGTGGAACGGCCCCCTGGCCTATGTGAAAATAAAACGGAGGCTCAGCGACCCGTGTAAGGTAGTCGCCATGCGCGACGTTGACGTGAACTACATCACCCATTTCGTTACCCTTCCCGATTCGGGCATTACTGCCGTGGAAGACCTGATGGGTAAGCGCTTCGCATTTGGCAGCCGCGGCTCAATAGAGGCAGGCGTGCTCGCGTACCACTTCCTTAAAGAATCAGGCATCGACCCCGAGCGTGACCTTTCATCGTTTACCTTCAATGAAGAGCGAAATCCTGCGGACGCTTCCGGGGACTCTGGCAAGTTCGTTTCCGATGAGCATGACGTTATCGAGCGGGTGAGAAGCGGAGAGTACGATGCCGGCGCGGTGTGTCAGCGCAGCCTGGCGCGACTGGAGGACAGCGGCACGATACCGAAAGGCAGCGTGCGAATCTTCTGGTCGAGTCCCGGATACAGCCACTGTTGCTTCACGGCGCAAGGCGACATGGACGACGAGCTCGCCCGCAAGATAACAGAGGCCTTCCTCTCGGTAGACTTCAGCGAGGCAGTCGGCAAGGCTGTGCTGGATGGCGAGGGCTGTGGAGCGTTCGTGCCCGGCACGACGAAGGGCTGGGAGGCCCTCGAAAAAATTGCACTGGAGGAAGGCCTGGTGTGAACGGCCGGCTTGAGGGCCTCCAGTTTCGAGTATCTAAGACTGTGCCAGAGTCGTTTCTCAAGGCCGAGGGTCGGATATGACTTCCAGTTCACGCAAGGCATATCATGGCCAGTCGGCCCGCTCCTCTCGACCGCGCCCCTGCGAAAGTTATGAGGTTCCTCTAATTGTGCAATGACCTGGTAATCGCCTGCTTAAGGTCAGCTGATCTGGGCTTCGTCACGTAGGAAAGTCACGATGCGCTCGGCCACTTCCTCGCCCGCGTCTTCCTGGAGAAAATGACCGGCGTTTTCTATCAGCTGGAATCGACCGTTGGGCACCATGTCGGCAATGCGCTGACCCTCTTCAATGGTGAATACTTGGTCCTTGTCGGAGAACATGACGAGCACCGGCAGGTCCCATTCACGAAGAGTTCTATCGATGGCAGAAATGTACTCGGCGTTTGGATGGGCGTCGTTGGTGGGAATCATTTTCGGGAAGGCTGCGATGCCCGCCCGGGAGGCCGCATTCTTATGAGGCATCTTGTATTGCTCCTTGGCCCTCCTGTCCAGGGGGCGCTTGAACATCAGCTTGCCTCCAAAGGCCATCTTTCGTAAGAGGTCCAGTCTTCTGACTAAGAAGCTAGAGAAGCCTCCGCTGCGAAAAATCAGGCTGAAGATGAGGGGTATTGGAGTGATCTTGACCAGGGTGTTCAAGATCACCAGGGCCCTGACGTTCTCTCGATGGTCGATAGCGTAACGTAGGCCTATGGGCCCTCCCCAGTCCTGGCCAACGGTGATTACGCCCTCCAGCTTCAGCTTGTCGACCAGGCCGGTCATCAGCTCCACGTGCCTGGGCAAGGTATATTCGGACTCGTCGGTCGGCTTGTCTGAAAGCCCGAAGCCCATCAAGTCCGGGGCCACGCAGCGATAACCGGCGGCCACGAGAGGCGGTATCATCTTTCTGTACAGGTAGCTCCAGGTTGGTGCGCCATGAAACATCAGGATGGGAGGTCCGGTACCCTCGTCCACGTAGTGGAGACGGACGCCGTCCACCTCGACATAGTTTTCCTTGAACGGGAACTCGAATCGCTCGGTCAATTGCCGCCCCCTTTTTGGCTCCGCTCTCGGGTCCTCTTTTTATTTTAACTCCCACTATTTCATTGCGCCATTCGCCTGCCGCGAACCCACCCGAACGTACCCCGTACCCAGTACCCCGCGCGAGTTGTGTTACTATTGGGCCGCCAATTACAGCAACGGAGGCGCATCATGCCATTCGGCGGCAACGACTGGCTCGCTCTAACCCGGGAGCAGACCCTGGAGCCGGAGATACCAATCTGCGATCCCCATCACCATTTCTGGGACTTCAGGACCGCCCGCCTTCCCTACCAGCGCTACCTTCTTCACGAGCTCAGCGCCGATCTCAACAGCGGCCATAACGTGAAGTCCACGGTGTTCATCGAGTGCAGGTCGATGTACCGCGAAGATGGGCCGGAGGAGATGCGTCCCGTGGGCGAGGTCGAGTTCGTGCAGGGACTGGCTGCGGCAAGCGCAAGCGGGGTCTACGGACCCAGCCGTGCCGCGGCGGCCATCGTCGGGCACGCCAACCTGAACCTGGGCGATGCGGTCGAGCCGGTGCTGGAGGCGCTGCAGACGGCCAGCCCCAACCGGTTTCGCGGCATCCGGCACTCCGTTACGTGGGACCGACACCCCGAGGTGGAGAACACCTCCGCTCACTACATGGAGGGACTGCTTTCCAGCGACAACTTCCGAGCGGGCGCCCGGGTGCTAGCCCGCATGGGCTTGTCCCTTGAGGGCTGGCTGTACTTTCCGCAGCTACCGGAGCTGGCCGACTTCGCCAGGGCCGTGCCCGAGCTGACCATCATCCTGAACCACATCGGAGGCCTGCTGAGGACCGGGCCGTACGCCGGTCGCGACGACGAGGTGCTGGCGACGTGGCGCAGCGGCATCGCGGCCGTCGCGGCATGCCCCAACGTAAACGTCAAGCTTGGCGGCATCGGCATGCCCCGCACGGGCTTCGACTGGCACGCGCGGAACGAGCCCATCGGCTCCGAGGAGCTCGCCGGGTCCATGGCGCCGTTCATGGACTACTGCATCGAAAAGTTCGGCCCCGACCGCAGCATGTTCGAGAGCAACTATCCGGTGGACAAGGTCTCCTTCTCCTACAACGTGATGTACAACGCCTTCAAGCGCATGTCCAGGGGCTATTCCGCCACCGAGCGCGCCGCCCTATTCCACGACACCGCCACGCGGGTGTACCGCATAGCCTCCTAGCGTACCCCGGCGAGCCCCCAGCGCTGGCCTCCTTCGCGCGACCGCAACAGAGCGGCGCACGAGGGGCTGCTGGCGACTGCTTTGCTTCAAGGTTCCTGGCTGCCAGACGATGCAAATCACTGTGTTTCCTCATTGCGGTATTTCAAACGTGTATTTCACGGATAAATCAAGGGCTCATCATGATGCGTCCTCCTTCATTGTTATCAATATATGTGCGTATGTGATAACCTGCCCCTCTAAGCAAACCTACGAATAGTGGGAGGGTGTGATAATGACAGCTCGCTATATGTTCCGTTTTCCGCGCTCGATGGCCTATCTACGCCTGGCGACGCTGGCGCTTTTATTGGTGCTTGTGGGTCTAGTAATACGAGTGGGGACGACACCCATAGCAGAGGCTGCGACCTTTAATATACCCGACGGCGATGTAGCCGGGCTTATCGCCGCAATCAACTCCGCCAACGGCAACGGCCAAGCTGACGTGATCAACCTGGCTGCTGGTGGCACGTACACCCTGATGGTTATTGACAACGTCACAGAAGGCAACAACGGCCTCCCTTCTTTCACTAGCGAGATCACCATTAACGGCAACGGCGCGACGATTCTGCGAAGCAACACAGCAGGGACGCCTGACTTCCGATTTTTTCACGTTGCCGGCGGAGGAACTCTCAGACTGGATCACTTGACAGTCCGGAACGGCGCCGCCACGGGAGGGACGGTCCTCGCGCCCGAAGGCAGAGGCGGAGCTCTATTTAACAGAGGTATTGTAGAGCTCACAAACGTATCTGTGATGGATAACTTGGTCTCAAACGATGGCGGTGGCATTTTCAACAACGCCGGTGGCACGCTGACCGTAACTGACAGCGCCGTGGACGACAACTCGGCGGGTGAGTCCGGTGGGGGCATCGATAGTCGTGGTGACACGACTGTGATTGGCAGCAGCATCAGCGACAACTCGGCCGCGACCCTCATTGCCAGGCCCGGCGGCGGTTTATTCAACGGTGAAGGCGGAACGATGTCCATCACCGACAGCACCATCAGTGGCAACTCGGCTACCAATGCCGGCGGCATCGCGAACGGAAACGGCACGATTACGTTGAACGACAGCACCGTAAATGACAATACGGCTACAGATAGTGGCGGAGGCATCGTAAATGCCAGTGGTGTCGCAGCCACTGCGACAATGACCATTAGCGACAGCACCATTAACGGCAACACGGCAGTTTTCGGAGGCGGCATCCGCAACTTTGATGATTTGACTCTGAGCAACAGCACCGTGAGCGATAACTCGGTGAGTGGAGGCGTTTTCAACGAAGGTGGTGGTATTAATAACAGACAGGGCACTATGACAATCGATAGCAGTACCATCAGCGGCAACACATCCACGCAATTAGGAGGCGGCATATTCAACGATGACGGTGCAATGAAGGTGACCAACAGCACCGTCAGCGGCAACTCAGTCCAAGGTGCCGGCGGCGGTATATTCAACGATCTGGGCCCGATTGATATAGTCAATAGCACCATCAGCGGCAACTCAGCTGATGGTGCTGGTGGTATCTTCAATAATGAGGGCACGACGACTCTGAAAAACAGCATTATTGCAGACAACCCGTCCTTCGGTGACTGCGATGGCGCCCTTTTCGTTTCTCTCGGGCACAACTTGGACAGCGATGGTACTTGCAACCTGACTGCGGCCAGCGATCTACCGAACACAATCTCGCTCTTGGGACTGCTGCAGAACAACGGGGGCCCTACAGAGACACACGCGCTCCTATTGGGAAGTCCAGCCATCGATGTTATCCCTGTTGCGGGCTGTACGGATGTAGACGGTAACTCCATTACAACAGACCAGCGGGGAGTGCCGCGTCCACAGGGATTGGATTGTGACATTGGGGCGTTTGAGCTGGAACAAGCAGTGGTCGACACCACGCCGCCCACCTGCGAGCTGACCGGCTTCAACGACCACATCGTTGAAATTACCGTACAGGACAACGACAGCGGGCTTGCCGCCATCAACGTCGTCGGCGAGGCCCACAGCGTCGACTTGGAGCCCATTGTCTTTCACGTAGGCACCACGGACCCGGTCGTCATAACCGCCATCAGAAGGAACCCCGCCTGGGACCCGTTCATCCATCTGGAGATTATTGACTTGGCGGGCAACGTGACCGAGTGCGTGCTGGATGGCCGGCATCTCCTGGCCACGCCGACTACATAGCACAGTTCACCAACAGCTAATGTGTTGATTGGCACTCATAATTTGAGCGATGGAAGAAGCAGCTCGTGGTCACCTGCGAGGATGCCTCCGGAAATGTGGCCGCCACCAGCGCCACGCCGATCGTTGCCGGACCGTACGAGACTCTCCGTCAGGCAGATGCGCACGCTGAGCTGCCCGAATTCGCTGGAGAAGCTCGCTAGAATCTGAGGGCTTTCGGGTGTGAACACGGTGGCATTGGTTGGCTTGATTATCACCGGCGGGGTTAAGTCGCACCGATAGTCGTAGCTTGAAAGCTCGGTCGCCGCGTTTCCAGTTATCATGTTGGCCAGCTCACCTATTGCCGACATTGCCATTTCGTCGAGTTTGGTGATGTTTTCCCCCATCATCCTTCCTGCGACTAAAAGGGCGGTTTCCTCGCTCATCTCATATAGCACGTTCCCCTTCAGGTCTCCATTGATGCCGATTACTGTCGTTAGACGGTCCGTCGTGTACTCATTTGCAACCGCCTCAGCTCCTGTAAAATCCAACGCGACATCCAGCTCCATGCCCCACACGAGCATCGCCGGCGTTAGAAACGCGTTCACGTATTCCTCTTTCATCCGTGTCTTTCCCCTTTCCAAAATTTCTCAGACGGGCAAATTCTGCTCCATCAGCCACCGGACGGACTCCTCCCCGGCCTTCTCCACCAGTCCGATTCTCACGCAAAAATTCCCCGCATCGCCTTCAAAGATGACCCCTCAGCTGTGGGATGTGGCCGGTATCTGTCATTGAACCGACAGCAGTAAAGGCTAAAGGATGGCTTATCTCGCAGGGAAATCCCGCATTCTCCAGCACGACCGCCGCCTGACCCGAGATGTGAGATACGAGCCCAACGACGATTGACATCGCCGCATCATCCACGCAATCGATGGGCCGGGCAGACGTCATGGAGGCAATAGATCCCACAGTCTCGATATCAAAACCGCACAGGACGTGCCCGTCGATGGAGCCATTAACGCGAATCGGAGATGTTGTGTCTTTGGTGGTGAGCGCGCTGTTTACCGGGGAGCAGCCGCTGAATGTCGGCTCCCGGCCTGGCTCCTCCTTCCAGACGGCCCTTGCGCTCGTCAGGAAGGGGTTGATAATCTCTTGTTTCATGCCGCCCCTTATTTTGGATGTGCCACAAGTACGTGATCGATCATAGGCAAATCCCATGCTCCCATGGTGTGCATCGTGCCAAAAGAAAGTAAGTACCCATAGGCCTCGCCAATACACCTACATGCCCTAAAAATACGGATAGGTGTTTTCCACACTAACCGCACACGTAGGCGGGATATAAGGGCCGTGACATGTCAACGGGACCGATAAGATCGCCGGCCGCCCCTATCTTCGTGCATTGGAATCCCGCCGGACCCGGAGGCCCAAGATCTGCGGACCACTTCCGGTGCTACCGCTTGCGCGTTGTCATCGGTGTGGTAGCATCTGTCACTGGAGCCGGCTATTAATGGAGCGCTTATGAGCAGACTGTTCACACCGATAGCTATCCGAGGCGAGACTATTCCCAATCGCGTTTTCGTTTCGCCTATGTGCCAGTATTCCTCTGAAACAGAAGATGGGCGACTTGGGACCTGGCACCTCGTTCATTACGGCACCAGGGCCGTGGGAGGCGCCGGCCGTGCAGCCGGAGGGTCGAATCACTCCCTGGGACGCGGGCCTGTGGTCCGCGGAGCAAGCAGAGTCTCTTCAGCCCATCGTGGAGGCGATCGACGGCAGAGGAGCCACACCGGCGATTCAGCTCGCGCACGCCGGTCGCAAGGCCTCGCACAAGAAGCCCTGGGACGGCGGCGACTTTTTGGAGATCGGCGAGGGCGGCTGGAGCATAGTGGGCCCAAGCCCTATCAAGTACGAAGAATCCTGGGGGACGCCCGAAGAGCTTTCCGTGGAAGACATTGACGCGGTTGTCGCGGACTTTGCGAGCGCGGCCCGACGCTCGGTCGATGTCGGAATGCGCGTCATCGAGCTGCACATGGCCCACGGCTACCTGGGCTGCGAGTTTCTCTCGACCTTGTCCAACAAGCGTCGGGACGAATACGGCGGCTCGCTGAAGAACCGGGCGCGCTTAACGCTCCGGACAGTCCAGGCGGTCAGAAAGGCGATCCCCGACTCGATGCCGCTGTTCGTCAGGGTGTCCGCTACCGAGTACGTTGATGGCGGCTGGGGTATCGACGAGTGCGTGGAGCTGTGTAGGTGGCTGAAGGACAAGGCGTTGACCTGATCGACTGTTCGTCCGGCGGCAACTCGCCCGACCAGGACTTGAAGCCGTATCCGGGGTACCAGGTCCGGTTCGCCGAAAGAATTCGCGAAGAGGCGGAGGTCATGACCGGCGCGGTCGGCCTGATCACCACCGCGGAGCAGGCAGAGACGATACTGGCCGAGGAACAGGCCGACGTTGTCCTGCTCGCCAGAGAGCTATTGCGTCATCCCTACTGGCCACTGCACGCCAGGGCGACGCTGGACGGCGACGCATCAGATTGGCCGGACCAGTACGCCAGGGCGGCGGAGGTCCTGCGGTAGGCAAACGCCGGCATAGTCTCAGAATAATCAACCGCAGAAAGAGCTGGATAACATCCAGCAGTCAAACGGCCGTTGCCTGTTGCGATTCAGATCAGTCTCTTGCCGCCGGCACTCCCTTTATCGACCCAACACCTCTGAAGGCCGCATGTTTAGGATCGCCTCGGCCTCCTCGACTATCCGGCGGAGGATTACGCCCGCCGGCTCGATGGACGAGAACAGCCCAACCGCGGTCCCCGCAAGGATATTCGCCACGCCGGCATCCCTCGCCTGGACCCCTGCCGCGACTCGCTGCTGCAGCTCAGCACGGTTGCGAACGACCTCCGCATCCCGTCCGTGCCACTCCCTGGTGAACTCGTTGCTCAGAACCCTGTCCCCGACATCCAGCGGGAAGGCCGCTCCCGACGTGAGGTCATACGCTTTCGTCAGAATGGTGTCGTCTGAGCTCGCCCGGACAATATGATCCTTCATCCATTCTTCTCGTGCGGACTCCGCGCTCGCGACGAACCTGGTCCCGATCCAGGCGCCTTCGGCCCCGAGCATAAGCACCGCGGCCAGGCCTCGACCGTCGGCGATTCCGCCTGCTGCGATCACAGGAATGTCGCCCACAACGTCGATCACGGCGGGAACCATAGGCAGCGTGCCGTTGTGTCCCGTATGGCCCCCGGCCTCTGTGCCTTGAGCCGTGATCGCGTCGACGCCTGCCAGCGCCACGCGCTTTGCGTGCGATACCTTCTGTACCTGTGCCAGGACCTTTATACCTGCTTCGTGTGCGGCCGGTACGTAGGCGGTGGGGTCAGCGAAGGAGTGGCTGACCGCCGTCACACGCTCTTCCAACGCCACCTTTATCAGATCATCCAGACCTGGGAACGAGGAGATGAATCCGACGCCGAACGGACGGTCGGTGCGCTCTCGCACAATACGAATCTGGTCCCGCAGCCACTCCGGTGTGCTGGCCGAGCCATTACCGATCAGACCGAAGCCGCCAGCCTCTGAAACCGCTGCGACTAGTTCGCCTCCGGCCGCACCCGCCATCGGGGCGCTGACGATAGGATGCTCGATTCCCAGCAGATCGCAAAGCCGAGTGTTCAACATGTCCGCTCTCCCATATTGAGGATTTTCCAGATGGAACCCGTCGTCATCGAAACTCATTTATATCGAAATATTAGGGAGGTTCTTCGTTGCCGTCAAATTGTTGGGGCCAAAGTGAAAATACCGACGGTACCTTTGCCATCCTCGGCACATTAATAGAGGCTGCGGCGTTCCCCTACGACCCGTTTGCCTCCGGGGCCTGGCCGGCGTTGACCTGGGCCATTATCTCGTCGACCTCGACCTGGTTGAAGCCAAGGAACGGGTCGGAGTCCGGCAGTGCGGCGAGGGCCTTCAAGAACTCGTCGGTCCTGCCGTGGGCAGGCGGCAGGTGGCAGCTTAATATGGTCTGCGGATTCATCTCCCGGACAACGTTGAGCACCGACTCGAATTTCGAGTTATCCACGAGGTGTATCCAGGGATGGTTCGCCGTGTTGAACATGCCGAAACCCTGGGCCAGGGCGTCCTGCGGGACATCGTTTGCGTCCTCCACGGGCTCGGGCACGAAGGCGCCAAAGCAGTCGGCGCTGATGTAGGCCTTCGACTTATCGTCATATGCTCCCATGGTGGCCGGCGAATCAAAGACCGGGGGCCGGACCGCCGTTAGGGTACGGTCGCCGACGTCCAGGGTCTCGCCCTGCTTCATTAAATAGCACTGGCCTAAATGGATTGGCCAGGCCGTCTCCATGCGAGCTACGCCGATGATGTTGGTGACTATCTTAGCGTCTGGAGCCATCCGGAGTACGTCCTGAATGTTTCCTGTGTGATCGGCGTCGTCATGCGTGATCCAGATCCACTTTAGCTCCTTCGGGTCGATCAGCGACTCGAGAGCCTTCAGCCATTCCTCTTTTTCGATCGCCATTCCGGTGTCGATCAGCACCGGCTCCCTGGACTTTATGAGATATGAGTTTATCGGAATGTGTCCAAAACCAGGCAAAGGCACGGGTAAGCTGGAAGGCAGTATGAAGGTCTCCGGAGCGACTTCGAAGGGCCTCTGCATGTAGGGGTCTCCTTAACGTGCGTGTTTCACCGAATGTTTCGGATTACTCGGGTAAGTCATCGACCGGCGGTAGTTTAGCAGCACTGCGGCAACGGGTCAAAATACCCCTGGACCAATTCCACACCATACGCACACTGAATCGGCGTTTACGGCCGATTTCAAGCTGCAGACACAAACGCCTCGCACACAATGACGGAACAGACCACCTGTTTCGAACAAGACCGATGCAAAATCATGGGACTTTCGGGCAGAATCAGGTTTATTAGCGAGCAGCAGCGGTTTAGAAACCTATTATGGTCAGGCGGAACAGGCCTGGGCCGATGGAATTTCGGCCGCTGGTTTTCGAGGCATTTGGAGGCAATGTCCCGAGTTCAGGCCCCGTGGTCTGCACGAGGGACAGGAAGAGGCCCTGAAGCGTGGTCCGCTAAGCGCAATGGCAGACCGGGATTGGGCGGACGGCGCGGGGTCTGCAACAAGGGGTTCAGTCGATGTCGGATACATATCCCTTAGAACTGTCCCATCTGGAGAGTCTATTTCTCTCCGATTCACTATCCATTTTCACCCAGGGCCCTCCGGACGCGCCCATCAATCACTTGTCGCCATACCCCACGCTGCTGCTAAAGATCGGCGGAGCCGTCCTGGAGACGGAGCAGTTGAAGTGCGCGGCGCAAGTGAGCATGGTCCTCGCCGAGCTCTGGATGATAAGGGAAGTTACCAAGTCCTCGGTTGTGGTCGGCAGCGAGCGCGTGGGTCTGAACCTTCTGCTCAAAGTCTACGAAGGCATCCGAGCGTTGAGCGCTGAGCCCGACATGCAGTCGCTCGTTAGCGCTTTTGGCGAAGTGCTGGAAGATGAGCCCGGCAAGAAGGAATTTGCGGCGCAGTTGCAGCGGATAAGAGAAGGTGTAGAGCTCGAATCCGGAGGTAGTAATGATGATGCAATTTCAGACAAGCCCTCAGGCGACGACGAATCCGGAGACTCCGACGAGGGTAGACCCGACCACGACACCGCGGCCGCGGCCTGAACCGGTCCGGCGATATCAGCCCGATCCTGACCACTGCCCGGGTCAGCGGGTGCGGACGGTGCGTCGCGTAAGGCGCGTGATCGAACCTTAGGCCGACGCGTCCGAATTAATGCCTTACTACAACGTTACCCCACATACGCTGTACCAGTCCTGCATGTCCAGCGCCTGGGAGTGGACTGGCGGGGATGACCCCGTCATGCGGGCCAGGGCATGGGTGGAAGCAGAGAACGTCTACGAGGTCTGGAAGCTCGTTCAGAGGTGGTTCGAGCTCATCGACTCCGATGAGGCCGTCAACCACTATCCGGACCCCAACTGGGACGACTCCTTATATCCGGGAAAGGTCTCCTTGACGCAGGACGTTGCCGACAAGTTCATCGAAGAGATGGACGCCGACTTCATGTTGGAAAAGAGCCGCTTTCAAGGCAGGCTCTCCCCAGAGTTCGCCCGACTGCCGAGTCACGCCCGCCTCGCCTTTGCACAGGACGCGTACGGAATAATGAAGACCAGCGCCGACATTAACGCTGAGGCCGATAAGCGGCTGGCCGCGGGTGAGACACTTCCCCCTGCGCAGAAGGTCGTCTAGAGCACTTCAGCCTCGCTTCACCCATCCTACGACGCTCGTAACAGGCGTTGAATGTTTCACACGTGTCGGAAACCATTTAAAGCATGGGACTATTCGAAGTAAAGGCCGGACTAAGCTCACGACCCGGGCAAGACCAGAGTAGCGTCGGCGTTCTAGTTGTCGACGATGTGCGAGTGCATCGTGAGCTTTATAGAGAAATCCTTATTAATGTCGGCTATTCGAATATTCATATGGCCGGCACCGGCGCCGAATGTCTTAGTATCCTGCAAGCGAAGGGCGAAGAGATCCTCGTGGTCGTCCTGGACAGGATACTTCCCGACACCACTGCTAGGCAGATAGTGCGGCACCTGCTCAACGTTCACAACAATCCGGTCGGAATCGTTATTAACACGGCCTTTCCCTCGCCCGAGTCCAAGATCGAATTTTCCGGAGTCGAATCCGAAAATGTTTACCTCACGGCATATCTCGACAAGGCAGACTATGACATAGACCTGATCTCGGGTGAGGTACAATACGCTGCGGAGCTAATCCGTCAAAAGCGGGCCGCGGTCACCGCTCAGAACGTGGCGGTGCCTCACGAATCTAGCCTCGGCATCAAGCAAGAGATCGGCCGGGTAGAATCACGAATACGGAGTAACATTTCCCATCTCTCCGGCAAGATACCTGGCTTCGCTACGTCCGTCGGCCTCGGGGTTCTTCGCACTCTATTATTGGCGCTATTCGTGGGAGTTGCTCTAAAGCTTGACGTTATTGCCGACATAACTACCTTCT
>JADFKI010000028.1 GCA_022565015.1 Chloroflexota bacterium | reverse complement strand
CGGGGCGACGCCGGGTTTCATCGAGGAGAAGCTGGGCTTCTATCGCGCGGCGCTCGAGGAGTTCGGCCGCAGCGAGGAGGTCTCAGAGTTCGTGCTCAGGCGCGACGCCCACCTTGCCGATACATCGGCGGAAGGGCACAAGCAGGCACAGGTCCTATTCGAACAGGGCTACAGGGGGTACGGTCAGACGGAAATGGAGGAGTCGCTGATAGTTGGCGGGCCCGATGAGTGCATAGCCTACCTGGAAAGAATGGCGGGCCTGGGCATCACGCACGTGCTGTTCCGCTGCGCGCTGGACGAACGAGAGGAAGCTCTTCAGACCATACGCGTGCTGGGAGAAAAGGTGATACCTCACTTCAGGTAGCGTCTATAGAAGATCCCTGGCGCCGTGGTCTGAATACAGCCGAAAGTGAAGGAAGGAACATTGTTGCATTCCGTGCTAGTGGACCAGCTACATTCAGAATCACATGAATATTTGAAAGGTTGTTAAGTTCGGCCTCAAGTTTGACATCTTCGATGTGATGCCAATACACTCACGCTATACTTGGAAGCTCTCGTTGATGCGCTATGGCTCGATTTAATACAACCGAGGGCATCGCATTTCGCTCCATCAGGGCGATGTGCCACCAGGAACTCGACGTTGAGCAGTTGCTGACAGCCGTGGGCCAAAAATTGCAACGCCTTACAGGCTCAGACGCCTTCTGTTCATGTCAGATCGATCCCGCCACCACCTTACTCACCTCCGCCGTGTCCGAGGGCTGGCCCGACGAAGCCGAATCCATGCTTATCGAGCATGTCATCTTTAAGTCCAGGGCCGCAGACGCTCCCTGGATGCTTAAAGAAGGCCTTCGTACAATGGATGTGGAAGACCTGCTCTCGGGCCTTGATAAGCCTCTGAAAGACCCCTACTACCAATATCATCTTTTGCCCTTCGGTTATCGACATGAGTTTGAGCTGCTTTGCACCGCCAAAGGCTCGGCATACGCGGTCCTAACAATGAGCCGTAAAGCTAGCTCAGGGCGATTCGATGAGCGCTTCATGCCCTTGCTGGATGCTCTTGCGCCTCACGTCGCCGAAGGCATTGCCAGAGCCACGGTGCGAGAGGCTTTGGCGTCGCCACACGGTACCGACATAGGGATGATGATTCTGGATGAGAATGGAAATGTCGAACTGGCGAACGGTGTGGCCGAGACCTGGCTTTCGATCGATTCACGAAAAAACTGGCCAATTGGCTTGCCCTTGTTCGCAGCCATGGCCGCGAGGCGAGCGCTAGGGGCTGAAGGGCTGATCGATGCGCCTTTTATTGACTTGCCACACCCGGGAACCGGCGCCCTGTATCGGCTTCATTGGGAAAAGAGTCAAGGTTCCGACGAGCGTCCCCGTATCATCATTCTGATGGAACCATTGCGGTATGGTGACGGTACGGACGCGCTAGCTCGCCTTGGCTTGTCACCCCGTGAGGCGGACGTGGCTCTGGCTCTACTCCAGGGCCTGGCCGTCAAAGAGATCGCCACAAAGCTGCTCCTGTCCACTCACACAATCTCTGACTACATGAAGAACATCTTCTATAAGCTGGACGTCTCCTCGCGCAGCGAATTGGCCGCCCTCCTCATGGGAAGCGCCAGTCCTCCGACGTCCTAACAGGACCCCAGCAATTCAATCCCCCATGAATATGGGGTAGCAGGCGTACCTCCCCACTCCTAGGATGATGCCATAACGCTTCTATTCAGGAGGCAAGTTATGGCATCACTGGCATTCGTAGCGCCCGCTCTCCCAGGTGGAACAGAAAACCTGAGACGTCTGGCTCAGGAGTTGCGCGGTGGCAAGAAATCAGAGGTCGAGGACTTTTATCGCAGAATGAAGATCACCAGGGAGCAGTGGTTCATTCAGCCGACCCCGCAGGGAGAAATGGTCATCGTCTACCTGGAGGGCGAAGACCTGGCGCGCACGTTCCAGACCCTGGCTGCCTCCGAAGAGCCGTTGGATGTTTGGCTCAAGGAACAGGCCAAATCGGTGCACGGGATAGACTTCAACAAACCTCGATCGGCCCCGCTTCCAGAGCTCGTGTACGATTCACGCCCGGCCTGATCCAGCTTCAGGTGCATATACACATCTACACCCTTATGACAAGGATTCTTTGAGGAGAAAACGATGAACAGGACTGGGATATTCGTAGGAATCGCGGTACTTGTATTGGCGGTAGCCGTAGTAGCCGGCTCGATCATCATCTCATCAGCTGCGGCCGAAGATGATGGTGACCGTGTATTCACAAACAAGAGCATAGAGGGAAGGTGGGGACTCTCCGCTCAAGGCACGGTATTGCCACCGGCAGTTCCTGTCCCGACTCTAGCGGTCGCGGTGGGCATCGTGGATTTCGACGGCGTCGGCGGGTGTTCAATCACCGACACTGTCAACCTCGGCGGCACCAAGATCGGCCCTCTGACTACTAAGACGTGTACCTACAGCGTGAATTCCAACGGCACGGGCACCCTTAGTTTTGCCTTTCCAGACGACCCAGGGCCAACTCCAGTCTCGTTTGTCATAGTCGACAACATGCGGGAGATAAGAGACATCAGGACGGATCAATTTGCGGTTGCAGTGGGTGTACTTAAGAGGCAGTAACTGACAATCAAGACCGTGTCAGGCAGCCAGTTTACCTAAAGAGATGGCGAATCGCCATTCAAGTGGCCCGTCAACAACGTAAAGCGTTGTTGACGGGCTCGTCCTAGCCCCCTAAATTCAAGCCTGAGTCATATTGAACGGCAAAGCTCGCACCCTGCAGATCTCTCGTAGCAGAGAAGGAGTATACCGCGACCGGTCGCCCAGGTGAGGCCGCTAACCCCATTTGAGCCGCCTGGGAAATGCTACAGACAGCACCGGATTGGACAGGACCAGGGAAGGCGAGATAGCATCTACTCAGCTAGACTGGATGACAGCCCGCAGACCCATTCGAAGGTAACACGCGGCCGCCAAGAGTCCGGAGGAGCCATGTCGATGTCGGACAGAGAGCTGAACGCCTTTCTCAGCAGGCCGCTGGTGGCCGTCATAGGCACGGTCGATGCGAGCGGACGGCCTCGCAGTGCACCGGTCTGGTTTCACTGGGAAGAGGGCGCGGCCTACATGTTCACCTCGCGCGGTACACTGAAGTGGCGCAACCTGGAGAGAAATCCCCACGCTTCCCTATGCGTCGACCGGAGGGAACCGCCGTACACCTCGGTCATCATGGACGGGCCCGTTGAAGAGGTCGATCGGCCGCTGTACGAGCTCGTGCTGTCGATGGCGGTACGATACTACGGCGACGAGAAGGGCCGGAGTTTTGCCGAGGGCTATCGAGGGGATCAGCCGGGCGTCGTCGCCTTCCGATTGACGCCGCGCCACATCGCTTCATTCAGCAGCGATGAGTGACATAGCGGCCAACAGCCATACAGTTCTCGAAGGGCAATTTCTTCTTGGCCCGTATTCGCAGATTCATTCCTCTATAATGGTGCCCACCAGGTACCAGGCTTAGCTTGCAATGGCGAAAGGACTCAGACCGTGGCAGACGCTCCGCTACACTTCATGACGATTTCAGAGCTGGCAAAGCTGATAGAGTCCAGGGAAATGTCTCCGGTGGAAGTCACCAACGCCACGCTCCAACGAATATCCCAACTGGACGGCCGGTACAAGAGCTACGCGACGCTGATGGCGGACAAGGCGCTGGCCGACGCCCAGAGGGCCGAGAAGGAGATCAGCGACGGGCGTTATAAAGGGCCACTGCACGGCGTGCCCGTGGCGGTCAAGGACCTCTGCTTCACCAGGGGCGTACGGACCATGGGCGGCTGCAAGGTGCTGGCCGATCACGTCCCCGACTTCGACTCCACGGTCGTGACGAGGCTCGAAGCCGCCGGAGCGGTGCTGCTCGGCAAGCTGAACCTCACCGAGGGCGCCATGGGCGGCTACAACCCGGACTTCGACGCACCGAAGAACCCCTGGAACCCGGACCGATGGGCGGGCTCGTCCTCCAGCGGGTCCGGCGTCGCGACTGCCGCGGGGCTCTGCTTCGGCTCCCTGGGCAGCGACACGGGAGGCTCCATACGCTTTCCGTCCGCCTCCAACGGAATAGTGGGCCTCAAGCCAACGTGGGGTCGCGTCAGCCGCTACGGCGTGCTGGCCCTCGCCGAGTCTCTGGACCACGTCGGCCCCATGACTCGAAGCTCGGCCGACGCCGGAATCATACTTCAAGCCATCGCCGGGCAGGACGCAAACGACCCGACTACGCTGCCCCTCCCTTCGCCCGACATGCTGGGAGAAATAGATGGCGGAGTGCGAGGCCTGAAGATCGGGTTCGATGAGAAGTATGCCTCCGACGGCGTCGACGCCGAGCTGGCGGAAGCAGTGAGAGCGGGCGTCAAGGTGCTCGAAGGCCTCGGAGCCGAGATCGTCGATGTCAGCATGCCCGACGTGGACAGCTACGTCTCGGCGTGGTTGACACTCTGCACCGCCGAAGCCGTGGCCGCTCACGGCGAATTCTTTCCGTCGCGGCGCGACGACTACGGGCCATGGTTCCGGGGTTGGCTCGACAAGGGCGCCGAAGTCACCGGCGCGGACTACGCCAATGCCAACAACAGGCGTGCGGAATGCAACGGCCTCATCCGGCAGGTCTTTCAGGAGATCGACGTATTGGCCTGTCCCACGGTCATAGGTCCGCCTCCCGTCGTCACGGACGAGATCCTCTACGGGCCCATGGACGACCTGCGCGGCACGTCGTTCCAGCGCTACACGGTGCCCTACGACTTCAGCGGCGTTCCGACTTTGTCGGTGCCGTGCGGTCTGAACGGCGACGGGCTACCACAGAGCCTTCAGTTCGTCGGGAAGCACCTGTCGGAGCCGCTGCTGTGCAGGGTCGGCCACGCCTACGAGCAGGCCACCGATTGGCACAATCTGCATCCAGAGGCGTAGCAGGCGGAATTCCGACGGCCCGGGCGTTGCTTCACTAATGGTCTGAATCGGACGGCGAAGAGATACGCCCGGCCAGCGCTTCCAGCGCCTGCGTGAAGCACTCCATCGGCGCGCGAACGATTCCCGCTCCGACCTGCCCTACTCCGGCCAGGCGGTGGGCTATTCCGGTGTTGATCACTGGCGCTATGCCTGTCTCGACGACCTTGCGCACGTCGATGCCGCACGGCACGCCGCGAGAGTCCATCGTCGGCATGACGAAGTGATCGTGCCGCCCCTCGGTGATCTCGTCCATCTCCAGCGTGTAATCCATGGCGTCCTGGAAGGTGCCCGCTCCCACGAATCCGACGACGGCGGGCGCACCGCCCATGGCGAATCCGCCCAGACCCATCGTCTCGATGATCGAGCTGTCGCCCATGTCGGGGTTGGCGTCGGCGGCGGTATAGCCGGGGAAATACAGACCCTGAGGCATGAGCGCGGGCGCCGAGAACCACTGACTTCCCACACCGCCCACGCGGATGCCGAAGTCTCTTCCGTTTCGGCTCATGGCGGACACGATCGTCGAGTCCGGAATATCCCCGGCCGGGTCCATCGTCGCCTTCCCGGCGGCCATGGCAAGATTGAGGAAAAACTGGTCGTTGCGGGCAAGGAAGTCCAGCACCTCGTCCAGGCCGATCACATTGGTCCTCGCCAGGCCGGCGGCCAGCTCTCGGAATAGCAGCGAAGTAGCGGCCACGTTACGCTGGTGCATCTCGTCGCCCATGCTCAGGGCCCTTGCCAGGATGGGCCGGAGCTCCACACCGTCCGCACTTCGAATCGCCTGTCTCAACGCCGGAGCAAGGACATCGGCAATCCACCTGAGACGGTCGATCACCTCATCGTCGTTCGCCCCGAACCGCATGACCTTGCCGATGCCCTCGTTTATCGTGCAGTACGCCCTGTTGCCCTGCGTCCTGTTCTCGACGACCAGGACGGGCATGGACGGACTCGTGATGCCGGTCATCGGCCCCACGGCAGCGAAGTCGTGGTTGGGCATCAGCCTGACCTCGCCGCGATCCACCATAGCCCCGGCTTCAACCTCGCTGCCGGCCCAACGCTCATATCGAATCGCGCCGACCACCGCGCCCTTCATCGGCTCACACATCTCTTCCCACGCAATGGGAGGACCCGCGTGCAGGAGCGTCCCGCTCTCCAGCCCTTGAATCGCCTCACCGGCGTGAGCGATGTCGACCAGCACGGGGTCCGCCCCGTTGATGAGACCGAAGGCCCTGCGGTTCGCGTCGTCTATCCGGGCAGACGCCCTTTGAAGCCCCTTGAGCAGTCCGATAAGGTGTTCATCGCCGCCGGCCGGAGGTCGCCAGTCCACGTGCGTGACCGGTGCTCCCAGCCCCGTCAGCGTGTCGGCAAAGCTCTTGATGCCTACGTTAATCGCGCGAACGTCTTGAATAATCTCTAAACCCTCCTCGGTGGCCCTTACGTCTACGACTCAAACCAGGCTGAGGTCTCCTCTTGCCAGCGCTGCGGCTATCAGCGCGGCCTGCGCGTTGCTGCGCACCACGATGGCCCCGGCGGACTCCAGCGCCGCCTTCTGGTGAGCCACGGACTGGGGGTCGCCCGAGGTCCCACAGAGAACGATTACGACCGCCAGGGCTCGTTTCAAGTCTTCGGCAATACCCTGGCATTCGCGCAGCACGGGCGTCAGCTCGGACGCGGGGTCGGGATGCGCGCCGTATCCCAGGACGACGTCCATGAGAATGATGCCGACGTCCGACTCGGAGGCCGCACCGACCAGCATCTCGCAGCGCAGACGAAGGTCGATAATCGGATGGGGCCTGCCCACGGTGAGGGAGTCGTCTCCGAGGTCCACGAGCCTGTGGCGTCCACCCCTCTCGTGGTCCACCAGCGATATTTCTCCCGGCCCCTCGGACTCGGCAGAGACCGCGCCAAAGCCATTCTCTCGCAGGACCAGGTGCGCCTCGTCACGAAGCGTCCCACCGCAGTACAGGCCGCGGATAAGCCTCGAATCTCCCAATCCCTGATCCAGCTCCATGAGAAGCCGCACGTTGAACGGGTCCTCCATCCGCCGGTCGGTGCCGCTGCCGGAGCCCAGGAGCTCGAGGGCCCTTCTTGCCGTCCCGTCGAGCCGACTCTCGAAATATACGCCCGGGACCTCCGGGCTCTTCTCAACACCCAGGAAGCAGACCACACAGGGCTTGGAGCATTGCGAAAGCGCCTCCAGGACACGCTGCCGCGTCCGACCCCCCGGCGGCTTCGAGATGAGCACGATAACGTCCGTCTCAGGGTCGGAATCGAGCAGTCCAAGGCATTTCATCATCATCAGGCCGCCGACCCGGTCATCGAGGTCCCGACCACCGACTCCGAGGGCCTGCGATACTCCTTCACCGGCCGCGTCCAGCAGGCACATCACCTGTTGGAGTCCCGTGCCCGAAGCAGAGACCAGTCCCACTCGACCCCTGGAAACCGCGTTCGCAAATCCCAGAGGCATGCCGCCTACCACCGCGGTGCCGCAGTCCGGGCCCAGCATGAGCAGGCCGGAGTCCATTGCCTTTGTCTTTAGTGCTACCTCGTCTTCTATCGACACGTTGTCGCTGAAGAGGAACACGTTCAGGCCGAGGTCCAGGGCCTTCGCGGCCTCATAGGCAGCATACTGTCCCGGCACGGAGATGAGCGCCAGATTCGCGTCGGGCATGTTTTCCAGGGCGCCGTTAATGGACCTGACACCGTGTTCGTTCCCAGGTCCTCGAGACACGGTCTCGCCCCTCAGGAGCTCCTGCGCCCTGGAGACTACGGATATAGAATTCAATGTCGGAGACGCCTCGATGGCGAGAATGAGGTCGTTGGGGCTCGCGGTATCACCTTCGTCAGTCAGGAGTCCGGCGTCGTTCAAGAGCGAGCGGTTGTTGGGCGTCCCCATCATGGCCGTGGCCCGCTGCACACCGTCCAGCTTCTCCAGCTCTTGAGAGATACGCATGAGCACGACCGAGTCGCGGTAGAGGTTGGGCAGCACCAGGTTTGTGACGGTCATGGCCGCGTCCTACGCCCGAAACATTCGAGGCCTTCGACCGGCCGTCTATGGGCATGGAGCGCCAGACAGAGGTGCATTCCCAACAGCGTTCCCAAGAGGCAGTCCCATCCGGAGGAGTGTCCGATTTCGGTCAACGCCCACGCGGCTGAGAGAGACTCTCCCTCGTCGCCTGCGTCCAGAAGCCCGTAAATCAGATCGTGGGCCGCCGATGACGTTATGCCTTGGATCGCGAATTTCAAGAACGATGCGCTGACCTCAGTGGTCATGCCGGCGGCATGAAGGGAGATGGACTCCGCGACGTCCCTCATCGCCTCGTCGAAATCCCGGGAGCGTTGGCTATCAGGGCCCACAGCCTTCGATGTAGCCATGCCGGCCGCCATGAAGCCGCACAGAAAGTCGTCCCCTGACGGCGTGAGGCCAGGGCCCAGTCCCAGGAGTCTCTTGACGGCGGCATCAACGCCGACCGCATCGTGCAGCCGCACCGATCTCACGAGCTGCTCGACGGCGGGAAGGGCGGCGTCCAGCAGTCCGGTGTCCGGAGCCGGTCGCGGCATCTTTTCGTTGACAAGACTCTCGACCTGCGGGACCAGGGGCGCCAGCCCAATAGCCGGAGCGTGTCTGCCCAGCTCGAATGAGACTCGTCTCAGCCCGTTCAGGACTTGCCCCACCGTCGCCGACGCTGAAACCTTGGCCGGGCGCCATTCCGCGGCATCCGACATCACGAGCACGACCCGGCCTGCGATGTGCAATTCGTTCTCGGTGGCGCGACCGACCGGCATGCCGGTGGATATCCCAAATTCATCGAAATCAAATTGGCGGGGTATGGCCGCGCGTATGGTCAGAGGCGCGTCGTGGGCGTTTTCGTGAGCGATGCAGATCATGCCGCCGTCGAGCTCTCGCAGGTAGAGCACGCGCCTAAAAACGGCGACGACCTTGCCGGATCCCGTGGGCCTGCTGACAAACTCCCGCACGCCCGGTCCGTAGGACAGCACCTCGAAGACGAGCGGCGTACCACTATCTGCCGCCGTCTGTTCGGCGGAACGAGCCGTGAATGAGGTCATACGCTGAGAGTGCTGACGTACGGCATATTAAGTCACGTAGCCAAAAAGGCCAAAAAATTCAGAACTGGCGAGTAACGTACCACCGGCGGTAATTCTTGTGCTCCGAGGAGGCGCCTCGGTCGTGATAAATCTCGAAGAGCTTGTCCTCTTCCGTCCTGACACGGTAGTAGTTGCGGTGATGTCGCTGCCACCACTTGTGACGCCTGTCAGACTCCTTGCCGAATCCGTAATCCTGCCTATAAAACAGTATCTCCTTGACGACATGGGTCTCACCGTCGAAGCTGAACGACGCCGGCCGGTGCACCTCGCCCTCGACCTCCACGTCGATGGCCTTGCCGAAGAAGCGTCTCGGCGAGGACTGCCAATCGTTAAATGCGCTGCTCATACATAACCGCCGCTCGAATCCAACGGGCACAGGCCTGGTTTTTTTCTCCGGTCCAGACGGACTATAACTTGGTCAGGGATCGTATTCCAGGCCTGTCATGACAGTCTGATTACGCCGACTTGGGCAGGCTGTGGCCCTCAGCGCCGCTTTCCAGTGCGGCCAGGATCTTCTCGACCAGCGACCTGGCCGAAGCCTCGTCGAGCTCCACGGCAACTCGGGCGTCTATACCCTGATTCTCGTCCACGAAGTCGATGTTCAGGGTGTGTTCCGCGGCAGTGAAAAAGGGGTGGTCGTAATAGACCCTGGCCTCCGTGAGCGTAATCCAGCCCTTGGCGCTCTTGCCGCTTCCCTTCACCTTTGTTTTCTCAGTTATCCACGTGCACATGTATCTTCTCCTGGGTGATTATCATTGCGCCGACTCTGACCTCCACCGCGCGCGCGATGTAAAAAGTGTACCGGATTGCGTCTGTTAAGAGGCGAGGAGGTCCGCGAGATTCCCTATGCTGTCAGATACTTTCCGAACCAGTTGAACACGTGACCCCAGCCGTCCGTGGCCTGCTCCGGTCGATAGCTGGGCCTGTCCACGGCGAAAAAGCCGTGCCCTGCGCCGTCGTACCTGTGGAACTCGTAGGTCTTGTTGTTTGCCTTCAAGGCCTCCTCTTGCTGGTCGACCTGCTCCGGCGATGGCGCCACATCATCGTTGCCGAAGAGGCCCAAGACCGGGCAGTTGATATTCGGCGTCATGTCGATGGGCGCCACGGGCTGCCGGTCACTCAGGTCTTCAGGGGCCATGACGACTCGGCCGCCCCAGCAGTCGACGGCGGCATCCAAGTCTGAGACGCTCCCCGCAGCGATGTAGGACTGTCGCCCTCCAGAGCAAAATCCTATGCAGCCGATCTTGCCGTTGTGGTAGGGCAGGGCGCGCAGGTGGGCCATCGCTCCTCTGAAATCGCCCAGGAACTGCTCGTCCGGCGTCCCTCCGGCAGTGCGGACAGCCGCCGTGACATCATCGAGTGAGCCCGGGCCGATCCTATAGTGCAGGTTGGAGGAGATGCAGATGTACCCGTTGAACGCGAACTTGCGGACCATCTCCTTGGAAGCCTCGTCCCAGCCAGGCATGTGGTGAATCAGCACGACGCCTGGGAACGGGCCTGCTCCCAGCGGCCTGGCCAGGTAGGCGTCTAACTCGTCGCCGTTGTGACCCTTCATGCGGATACTTTCTGCCAGCAATCCTTCGTAATCAGCCATTTTTGCCTCCCATAAGGTAGAAATATTCCCTGAGCCAGGAGCCCTTCTCAATCGCAGCCTGAGGCCGTCTCCGTGTGACCGCCATGCGCCGCCGAATCCGGCCCTGGCCCGGTTCGCGTTTAATTTAACACACTCGCCTTTTAATGCCTAATCGGTCACGGTACAGGCACGCTTACGTCGGGCAGATTCGGATTACCTACACATAAGGGCGCTCTATCAGCGCCGATGACCGGCAGTATAAACGCGAGGTGGCCCCGGTGAAATCAATGTCTTACGCCAGGATAGAGACCGTAGCAAAGAGACACGCGAACGAGACATGCGCTCACGCCTACGAGCTACATGGCGAATCAGGCGTGAGGCGATGCCTGCTCGGCTGGATGGCAATTGACTCCGGTATTCGTCTACCTGAGGAGAGGTCTAACACCCACGCTCTGGGCATGAAGGGCACGGCACGGTTCATCGAAGAGTTGGGGTCGGAGTATGGCCTGTCATTGGACCAGCTAAAGGTGCTTCAGCGTGCCAACGACGAGTCGACGAGCGCCGCCCACCTGACGAAGCTGGTATCGGGGTTGCTCGAGACGTGGTCCGCCGGGCCGGTACCTTCGGGCAAAAACGGTGATCAATGTCTAATCCTTGAGTCTTCTCATGCCGCGACACACCTGGCGGCATATATCGCACCACCAGGCTGACAAGTCGAACGGCGTCCCGACTCCGGTCCAGCCTTCTCCGGTAGTTTGGCCATGGGGCACTACCGTCCATATTTCCTATATGTGCATCCGCGGCCGAACGTCGATTTCGGGGGCCGTGGATGCCATCCAGAATCCGAGGAACGGAACATGCCCGTAGGGATCAAGCTAAGCGATTGTCCAAGATGCAACGGCGCGGTCATGGACTATAGATCGCCCATCGCCGACAGTCCCATGTGCATTACATGCGGCTGGCGAAAGGAGATCGTGCCCCAGGACGTGCTCGACGAAGTGGAAGCACATCTTGGGAAGGCCTTCATGGAGGACCGCTACACCCACAGGCAGATCGGCACGGGCAAGGCGCCCCTCAGCGGCTGGGAACGCGAGAAGCGCCGACGTCAAAGGGAGTCCGAGGCAAAACCGGAGAAACTGGCGGGCTAGTCCCTAGGGTCGAGTGAATTTCAGGATTGTGCCGTCGTTTCCGACGGCCCATCCATTTTTTTTGTCCGCAAACGTAACGGCACGAAGCAGGGTGTCGACGGAGCTTGACTGCCTTGTCCAGCTGATTCCGCCGTCGTCGGAGTAGATGACCGTTCCGAATGAGCCGACGGCCCAGCCCTCGAATTCCGAAACGAATTCTACGTCCCACACAAACCTTCCCGTGCCGGTGTCGTGACGCTCCCAGGACCTTCCGCCGTCAGTCGTCCTGGCGATCATGCCGTCCGACAGCAGCAGCGCAAACTCGAAATCCTGGCCCTTGCTTCGCCAACCCGAGATCCAGCCCAACTCCTCATTCAGGAAGAATAGCTGCGTCGTTCCGATGCTGGGCCCGGTGACACCACGCTCCAGCGTCCAATTTCCCCCGCCGTCCGTCGTCCGCAGCACACCTCCTTGCGACTGGGAAACCCATCCACGATTGGAGTCCAAAAAGTAGACGTCTGACCGGCTCGAGGTGTTGCTGAGAAACTCGCGGGACCAGGTCTTCCCTCCGTCCCTTGTCGCCAACAAAAAGCTCCCGCGTTGGGTAAATGCCCAACCCGTGAGCTCGTCCACGAAGGAAACGGCTACGAGGCTGCGGTCCAAAGTGATGGAGCTATCAGCCTGGTGCTCCCAGGTCTGGCCGCCATCGGACGTATGGAGAATCGTTCCAAACTTGCCGACGGCCCATCCGCTATTTGCGTCCACGAAGACCACCTCGGCAAGCTCAAACTCGGTGCCGCTGTCCTGGAGGGTCCACGTCGCGCCGCCATCGGAGGTATGCAGTATTGTCCCGGCCTCTCCGACAGCCCATCCACGCTTTGCATCCGGAAAGGACACGTCAAGAATGTCGTTCGCGGTACCACTGTCCTGTATTATCCAGGCACCCGGTGTATTGCTGGAAACGGGCTCACTGTCGGAACGGCCTGTGAAAAAGAGAGTTACTAATCCCAGGCCAACGACAAAAATCAAAAAGGCGGCGGCGACCTCCGCGGTAGGCCTGCGTCTATATCTGAAGCTACCGGGCAAAGTCACATACCGTTGTACCGGATGCGTCTATATTCTGGCCTGATCGTACCCGTCAACGCGTATGCACGCCACCCAGTGGTCGGGCGCGACCTCTTGAAGCTCCGGCATCTCCAGTTGGCAGTCCTCTATGGCCACCGGGCAGCGAGTGTGGAATACACAGCCTTGGGGCGGATTCATCGGGCTGGGAACGTCTCCGGTAAGTATGATGCGCTCTCTCTGCGCCTCGACGACAGGGTCTGGTATCGGCACGGCTGACAGCAGGGCCTTTGTATAAGGATGTAGGGGATTTTGATACAGCTCGATCCGATCAGCGATTTCGACTATGTGTCCCAGGTACATTACGGCAATACGGTTGCTGATATGCCTCACCACCGAGAGGTCGTGTGCAATGAACAGATAGGTGAGTCCAAACTGATCCTGCAGGTCTTCAAGGAGGTTTATGACCTGTGCCTGTATCGAAACGTCAAGTGCGGAGACCGGCTCGTCGCAGACTATGAAGCTCGGGTTGACCGCCAGGGCCCGGGCGATCCCGATGCGTTGCCGCTGACCGCCGCTGAACTCGTGGGGATAGCGGTCAGCCATATACGGGTTCAGCCCGACGGTCTGCAAGAGGTCAGATACCTTGTCGCGAAATTCCCCTTTGCCGGACGTTAGCTTGTGGACGATTAGAGGCTCGCCAACGATATCGCCACACGTCATTCTAGGATTCAGCGAACCGTAAGGGTCCTGGAAGATGACCTGGATCTTCTTGCGCATCTCCCGCATGGACCGATTGTCCAGGTTGTTCAGGTTCTGGCCCTCAAAAATTATCTCGCCGGCCGTGGACTTATACAGCTGCAAAATGCACCGACCGGTCGTCGTCTTGCCACAGCCGCTTTCGCCCACCAGGCCCAGGGTTTCGCCCCTCTTGATGGTAAAGGTTACGTCGTCTACCGCCTTCACCTCGGCTATCGTACGCTGGAAGATAATTCCCGATGTTACGGGGAAATACATCTTCAGGTTTTTTACTTCCAGGAGCGTATCCTGGTCGCTTTGCGGCTGCTGTTCTTGGGTTTGGGTCTCTACCATCTTTGTCTCCCTAGCTAGTGGCTCCAATCAATTCACCCAGTTCCGCATGACGGAAGCAGGCCGACATATGTTCATTGGCAGCTTCGACCAGTATCGGCTCCTCCTGTAGGCATCCCTCATTCGCGAACCGACATCGTGGCGCGAATGAACAACCCGCCGGCAGATCGATCAAGTCCGGGGGAAGGCCCTCGATAGCCTCAAGCCTTGTGCGTTCCAGTTCATCCAGCCGAGGCACTGAGTTGAGTAGCCCTATGGTGTATGGGTGTTTTGGATTATGATAAATCTCCTCTGCTGAGCCCGTCTCTATGATTTTACCCGCGTACATAACCGCGACGCGTTGGGCATAGCGGGCCACCACGCCCAGGTTGTGGGTAATTATTACCAGCGCGGTCCCGAACTCCTTGGAAAGGTCTCTCATCAGCTCAAGGATCTGCGCCTGTATGGTGACGTCGAGCGCCGTTGTAGGCTCGTCGGCGATAATTAGCCTTGGGTTGCAACTAATGGCCATCGCGATCATGACCCTCTGCCTCATGCCGCCGCTGAACTGGTGGGGATAGTCCTTCAGTCGCCGTTCGGCGTCGGGTATACCGACCATTCTAAGCAGCTCGGCGGCTCGTTCGATGGCCTCCCTCTTGCTCATTCCGAGATGGAGCTCTACCGTCTCCGTAAGCTGTCGGCCGATCGTGAGCACGGGGTTGAGAGACGTCATAGGCTCCTGGAATACCATGGCCATACGATTGCCGCGGATATGTCGCATCTCAGCATCATCCAGGCTGAGCAGGTCCTCGCCATCGAACTTTACCTCGCCCCGTACCGTGCGACCCGGGGGGCTGGCTACCAGACGCATGATTGACAGTGCACTCACGCTCTTTCCGCACCCGCTCTCGCCAACTATGCCCAGTACCTCTCCCTCATCCACTTCGTAGCTAATACCATCCACGGCCTTTACCACGCCATCCTGCGTAAAGAAATAGGTGGCCAGATCCTTTACCTCTAAAAGCTTAGCCATAGACCTTACTCTCCTGAGATGCCCTGACCTTCAGGGCATTTTCTTTTTATAAGCCGGGGAACTCGTTGCGACGCCGGCCTGTCGAACGGCCGCATACAGAAATGGTTCCTCTATTCTAGCCAAGGCATTTACCACGCGCAACCGGTGGGTCGCTCGGAGTAAATTTCTAGGCGGTCTCTACGCCCCCGTGACGGACGGATCGTACTCATGAACGTCGTTGAGGTCACGGATGGCGTCGCCTACGAAGTTTACGGAAAGCACGACGAGCATGATGACCAGGCCGGGGTAAGTAGCGAGCCACCATGCACGACTGAAGAAAGGTCGCGCGTCGTTGAGTACGGTGCCCCAGGTCGGCGTGAGGGGAGAGACGCCCAGCCCCAGGAAAGTCAGCCCCGCCTCGATCAAGATGGCCGCCGAAAAGAATACAGAAGACACGACAATGACGGGCGGCATAGCGTTCGGAAAAATGTGCCTGTACATTATCCGCCAGTTGCTCACTCCCTGTGCCCGAGCCGCAAGAATATAGTCTTCCTCTTTGATCGCGAGAACCATGGCGCGAATCACGCGGGCGAAGTCGTCTATATATGCCAGGAATATTGCCATGATCACGTTTTGAAGACCGAGGCCGAATATGCCCACGAGCATGACGGCGATGATGAAGTTGGGGAAGGCCCACTGTACATCAATGTAACGCTGGGTCAGCATGTCGATCCAGCCGCCATAATAGCCACCCAACAGACCAAGGGGAAGGCCCACCACGGCGGCTAGAGACAGGCCAAGTATGCCGACAATCATGGATGTGCGCGACCCGACGATAAGTCTGCTTAACAGGTCTCTGCCTATGTTGTCGGTGCCTAACGGGTGTGCTAACGTTGGCGCCTCGAGTAGCTCAAAGGCTTGAGCTTGAGCGTCGTAGGGGGCGAACCCTGGAATCGGCCCGAGGTCATCGCCGAATAACGCGCTGAGTATGAAGGCAGAGAGTATCACTGCGCCGACCACCGCACGCTTGTCGCGAGCGAATCGCCGCATGTAATAGCGAAAGCCTCGCTCTCTTCTGGCGCGCTGCTCTAGCTGTGCCCCTACTTCCGCTTGAGCCATTTCGCCCGCCCCTTAACTGTCGTACCGTATTCTAGGATTGATAAATGCATAGAGGACGTCCACCAAGAGGTTCGCGAAGATAAAGAGAACCGCGGTCATCAGGATCACGCCCTGCACAATGGGATAGTCCCGGCCAAGAATAGCGTCAACCAGGAGGCGCCCCAACCCCTTGATGGCGAATACGTTCTCGGTAATCACGATGCCGTTCAGGAGCAGGGCGAGGATGATACCCATGACGGTAATCACTGGAATGAGGCTGTTTCTAAAGGCATGCCGCCAAATGACGACTCTCTCCCTCAGGCCCTTGGCGTAGGCCGTCCGAATATAGTCCTGGCTAAGGGTCTCCAACATAGCGGACCGCGTCTGGCGAGCCAGGATGGCTGCGGACCCCGTTCCGGTAGCCAGGGCGGGGAGTATCAGGTGCGAAAACCAGGGCCAAAAGTGAAGACCCGAAGAGTCGCGCAGTGCTATGTATCCAAATACTGGGAGAAGATTAAATTGGACGCCAATGAGAAGTATTAATATGATGCCCAGCCAGAAGCTCGGCATCGCAAGGCCAAGGAATGCAGCCATTGTCGCGCCGTGGTCCCAGATGGAGTACCTACGTGTCGCGGAGATTATTCCGGCAGGTATGCCAATAATAATGGCAACCAGGAAAGAGATAAAAGCGAGCGAAAGACTCCTGGGCAATGCGGCCTTGATCTGGTCGACTACAGGCAATCTGAGGTAGATACTGTCGCCCAAATCCAGGGTAGTCATCGCTCGAAGGTAATAAAGGTACTGAATTGGGACGGGCTGGTCCAAGCCCAGCCTTGCCTTGATGCCCTCAATGGTTGACGGATCGCCTTCGTTCCCCACCATAGTGGTTATTGGATCGCCGGGGAGGGCACGCATGAAGATAAATGTAAGGGTAATCGTGGCCCAGATAGCAAAGAGCGAAAAGATAACTCTCCGAAACAGGTACCTCTGCATTAAGGAACCCTCCCTGGGCTAGTTTGCCTTTTGTCGTATGACGATTTGCCATCGTCAAGAACAGTCGGATAGTGAGGGTCCAAGACTAGAAAAAGACCATGTTTTGTGAAACGCACCTCAATAATCGACGAAGAACCCGCGGCACCACCAAGTATATCAATTCAAGACGCCGCCCCGGAAGATGTCCGGGGCGGCAATACTCTTACAATTGGCTACGCAACAACTTGGAAGTCAGTTTTTTCCGGTCGACTTAGTTGTCGAGCCAGACAGCGCCAAGCTGCCGTAGCGCGTGAATCCAGACGTAGCCTTTGACGTAGTCTCTGTAGGCATTGCGCTGGATATTGTGATGGGTGAAGATCCCTTGGAACGTCTCGTCCATCCTGTCGCTAATCTGAAGTATCAGCTCCAGGCGCTTGTCGAGGTCGATAGAGGCCTTCTGCTTCAGGTTCAGCCGGTTGAGGACCTCGTCGTTGTAGCCGTAAGAGTTGAACTTGGCGCCATCGGCAAACCAGTCGTCAATAGCGTCGTCAGGGTCGGGGTCGCCTCCGCTTCCACCCATGAAGGCTTCCCACTCACCTGCCGCACGCCTGGGCTGGTACACTGAGGTTTCAACGATATCGGGAATTAGCGTTACATTGATAGCCTCTTTGAGCAGCGCCCCAAGGACCTCGAGGGGCACCTTGTTGCCGGGCGTCGTCATTACCTTTACTTCGAAGCCGTCCGCGAACCCGTTGTCGGCCATCCGCTTCTTCGCCAGCTCGAGGTCGAAAGCCTTACGGCTCGTGCCGCTCAAGTCTCTGAAGTAGAACTTCTCACCTGGGGGTATGGCGCCGTAAGCGGGTATTGCCCGACCTTGGAAGGCGCGGTCGATGTACTTTTGCCGGTCTATCGCATTGCCGAGGGCATAGATTATTTCCTGGTTATCCCACGGAGCCGACTCGATACCGATCTTCTCCGCGCGGTCGGCCCTCTTGTTGAAGGCGATCATCTGGAAGCCAACGTCCGGAGTCGTGTGAACGATAATGCCGGGCGTCTCCTCGAGCTGGTCCCAGAACTGCGGCGCAAAATCGTAGATCATGTCGACTTGGCTGGTGGACAGAGAAGCTATCAGCGTATTGAACTCAGGGATGTTGAACATCGTTACACTATCGAGACAAGGCACGCTGGGATCGTAGTAGGTGTCTCTCGCCGCTTCCAGCTCGAGCCTCTCACCGAAGAAGTGGTCGGTAATCCTGAAGGGACCCACGCCGACGGGCATGCGGTTGTAACCGCCCTGTCCTATCTCTGCGATGGTCTCCCTGTCCACCAACGTCATGACACGCCCGCTGGCGCGCTCCACGACCTTCGTGAGGAAAGACGCCCTGGGAAACGCCGTGGAGATCTCGACGGTGAAGTCGTCGATCTTCACAGGCCTGTTCACCCCTTCGAGACCCTTCGTGTGGATAGATTGAGTGTCAGGGTCTAGCTGGTTGTCGTACGTGAATACGACGTCATCCGCGGTGAACGCTCGGCCCGTATGATACTTGGCATTTTGTCTGAGTTTGAAAGTGTAAACTTGCAGGTCGCTGGAAACGGACCAGCTCTCCGCAAGGTCTGGCGCCGGATTGAGGTCTGGGTCCAGCTGGACGAGTCCTGAAAGGACTTCCGCGGTAATCGAGAACTGTATGACCTGGTTGATGGTCGGCGGGTTCAGGTTGGTGAACTCGGTTACTCTGTTTCCGAGCCTGAGATGACCGCCCCTCTGGCCGCATTGGGCCGCCAGGTCGCTCCAGAAGGTCGCGCCCGTGGACTCGACGGCTTTGGTCTCGATCGTCCGG